>NZ_NMPS01000041.1:0-47676 GCF_002261125.1 Siphonobacter sp. BAB-5385
GTTCCCGACCAGATGCCAGAGGTGATTGAATTTATTGCGTACGCCGGGCTCTAAGGTAGCTGATGTAAGGTCCGTATGCATGAGATAAATAGATTTCAATAGAGTGTTGATGAAGTGTACTACGAAGCTATTGAAATGGGATAACTACTTTTCATTTTCGGAAGGGCTTGATAAGCCCTTCCGGATTTTACTCTTTATTTAATCAACTCCGCAAGCTTTTTGCTCAACTCTTCACCCCGAATATTTTTGGCAATGATTTTACCCTGGGGATCAAGAAGGAAGTTCTGGGGAATGGCCCGTATAGCATAGGCCTGAGCTGCCGTATTCTTCCATCCGGTCAAATCCGAAACCTGCGTCCAGGTCAGTCCGTCTTTTTCAATTGCTTTCAGCCAGGCATTTTTACCGCTGGGCTGATCAAGGGATACACCCAAAACGGTAAAGTTTTTGTCTTTATAAGCCTGGTAGTTCTTCACTACGTTTGGGTTTTCGGCCCGGCAGGGGCCGCACCAGCTAGCCCAGAAATCCACGAGCACGTACTTACCCCGAAAATCTTTTAGTGATACCGGCTTACCGTTTACATTCGGTTGGGTAACTCGGGAGCCATGGCACCAATGGCTGTTGCCTTGATGGCTTCCAGTTGATTACTAAACGTCTTTCCCAAGGCAGAATTTCGAATTTCCGGGGATAAACCCTGCATTAACTCATAATTGGATGCATAATCCGGAAAAGCTCCTGAACTTCGAATGATGGCATTTAGGCTTACAAAGCTGTTCGGGTGCTGTCTAGCAAAAGCCAGAGATATTTTCTTTTGCTTCTCAGCAAGTGTATTGTATCGCTTGATGAACGGTTTGCTATATACGCTATCTTTTTGTTGTTCAGGTGTACCTTCCTGATACTCCTGCAGCACTATAGCAATTTCTTTATTCGTTGATTCCAGTAAGTGCTGTAACGCCTGATTTTCCAGATTCGTTTTCGTGCCGGTAACCTTGATGTGCTCCAGGGAATCAGGACTTTCTATCTTGATTTTACCCGGTTCCACGTAAAATTGCTGGATTCCTGCCCGCTGAGCCTGACGTAGCGAAAGCCCTTTTTTATCAATCATCAGCATGGCATTCAAAGGTTCACTGTTTTCGAGTGTCCCTTTAAATGAAAAAGACCCTTTATGAATTTGTACCGAATCAACATTTTTTCCTGCCTCACCGTACATTAAATAAGCTTTAGCCGGAGCGTCGTAACTTTGGGCTTTACCCTCAATGGTAAACGGTTTGGATTGAGCCAGAGCCAGTACGGGGCAACAGGCCAAAATCGTCCATAAATACTTCATGACGTCAATAGTAAGTTTGAAAAAGAATAATCAATCGTTGGCGAATACCGAATTAAGGCATGAGTTCAGCCAGTTTTTTATCTAACTCGCTGTGATCACTACTGTAGCGGGCAATGATGGTACCTTCTTTATCGAGCAGAATGTAAGTCGGCAGGGAATGAATGGCAAAATGTTTCGTGAGATCTGAATCCGTCCGATAGCCTCTGAGCACGTGGTGCCAGGGCAACTGATCTTTTTCGACGGCTTTTTTCCAGGCTTCGGGTTTACTATCATCATCGGAAATGCCGACCACATCAAATCCTTTGGCCTGATACTGCTCGTAGAGTTTGCGTAAATGAGGATTGTTTTTCCGGCAGGGCACGCACCAGCTAGCCCAGAAATCCATTAACACATACTTGCCTTTCAGATCAGCTAACTTAAAGGGTTTACCCTGGATGTCTACGGCTTCAAAGGCAAAAGCCTTATCACCGGGTTGGCCCATTTTATCCAGACGGATCTTCTCGGCAGCTTCCTTGCCGTAAGCAGAGGCCTGTACCTCTGAATCTAAGCCCCTAAGCAGGTTTTCCCGTTCTTCTAGAGGTAGTGACATGGCCATTCCACTAGATAGCAGGAAGGCACTGATTACCGTGCTGGGATGATCTTTAACGAAGGCTTGTTCAATCTTGAGGTATTCTTTGTATAGGGGCTCTCTCGATTTTTGGAGTAAAGCTTCCTGAACGGTATCCTTCGCTTCGTGGGCTTTCATGTAAATCTTATTCAAAGAGTCTAAGCGGGTACGCACGGAACTTAGACTCTTCTCGTAGTTCACGTAAAGATCATGCGTAGCAGAACCCGTTACTTTCACTGTAGGTAGACTGGCAAAATCTCCCTTGACCGTGATGGGTTTATTTTCTACGAAGACCCCAAAATACTTTGTCTTACGGTAGTCTTTATCCGTAATAACGCTCATCATAAAGGGGTGCGGGGCTTTTCCCTGAATGGTGAAATGGCCCTTCTTGACCGCTACAGAATCAAGCTTTGCGTTTAAAGCTTCCGCTCCAAAAACCGGAGTTTTTCGAAAGTATACGTACGGTACATTTAGGCCTTTAATGTCCGCGGAAAGCGTGTAGCCTGTCTGGGCTTCTCCCAGCGTGGGTAGAGTCAAAAGACCCAGGGCTAAAAAGCCAAGCAAGGAATTTTTCATGCGTTTACTTATTGAGGGTTTTGTACGAGGTTAGGATTAACGGACATCTCCGTTTGCGGTAATAAAAACACAACTGTAGCATCCGTTGGCTGAACGGTAATTTTATCACCGGGCAGGTTGGTGGTGTAGCTGCGTACGAGGGGCCGATTATTGCGAAGAAGATCATCCCGGCGGTAGCCAAATTCAAAGGCTAATTCCATCCGACGTTCATCGAGTACCGCATCGAGTACGGTGGCCCGGCCCCGTAGATTACTTTCGCTGTAAAGGTCCGTCAAACCGGCCCGCTGACGGATGGCATTTACATCGCTCAGGGCTTCCGTATTCCGGCCCAGCTTAGCTAACGCTTCCGCCCGATCCAGCAGCAGGCCGGCGTAGCGGGAAAATACGGGTGAACTCAGCCGAATATTCCCGTCTTGCGTGTATTTATTAACAAAGTAACGCGTGCCCTGGGTGTTGGTCATCAGGGAAACATAATGCTGGAGACGAGCATCCGTCTTCCCTTCATTGAGCAAAGCAATCAAGGGTTCTGAAGCAGCGGCATACCGGGAATCGGTGTAATCGTAGTTGATTCCAAACGTGGCGGCAGTCTGAGCAGACGTCATCCGCATGCAGAAAATGGTCTCCTGATCCGTACTGTGATCAGTCGTAAAATAGTTGGTAAACTCCGTTCCGGTGACCAGTTTGTATTTGTTCTGACGCATAACCAGGTTTACAATTTCAACCACTTTCTCATTTTCCCCCCGTTGCAGATAAACGTTGGCCAGTAAGGCATAAGCGGCATTTTTACTGGCATAGGCATTGCCTTTGTCGAGGGTCATCAGGCTGGCGGCCTGCATCAGATCGGTTACCAGCTGATCATAGCATTCTTTGACCGTATTACGAGCAGTAAAGCGTTTACATCCGGCTTCGTCAGGAGGGTACGCCCAGGTTCTGAGCCGGATTCTGAGCATACGGAAGCCCGAAAATGCGTACCAGAGAAAAATGCATCAGAGCTCTCAGATAGAGGTTTTCGCCTTTGAGCTGGAGGTCCGCCGCTGGAGCATTGTCCGGAATGGCCTGAATTACCTGATTACTGGCATAAATTAATTTATAGGCTCCGTCCCACATCACATTCAGCCCTAGCAGGGTACTGGTATGTTGGTACGTGTAAATCCCTATGGAGGTAGTAGTGGCATTATCTCCGGCCAGTAGTACCTGTACATTGTCACTGGACAGTTCCGTAAACCGATGAAAACGGGCGACGAGAGAATTATTCAGCAGCATCGAATAATTACCGTAGGTAGCCGTTTGCAGATTAGCCGAATTCGTAAGAAAGGTAGAGGATTCGACTTGCGTTTCTGGTTTAACGTCCAGAATTTCCTGGCAACCTCCCAACAGGAGCCCTGACGTAGCGAGCAGTACAGAAAAAGAATATCGCATAGTAGAGATGTTCAAAATCATTAAAAGGACAATTGCAGACCCGCCAGGTATTTGCGGGCAAAGGGATATTTGCCGGCGTTCTCTTCGCCGAAGGAGCCATTCTCTTCCGGATCAATACCCGTAAATCGAGTGAGTGTGAGCAGGTTATCACCCGATACAAAAACAGTCAGGTTTTGCATCTTCATGCGAGACAGCACTGGGCGGGGTAGGGAATATCCCAGACGAACGTTGCGAAGCCGGGCAAAATCCCCCCTTTCTACGTAGCGACTGTTGGGAAAGTATAAATCCTGATTACCGCCAATGATGGCAATGGGAGCATCGGCAATATCGCCGGGTTTTTGCCAGCGAACTTGGCCCTTAGGTAAGGCAATATTATTTTGCGTAGCCGAAGATCCGTCAAATTCCAGGTTATTTCGGGTTCGGTTCAGGATTTTATATCCCGCACTGAAGTTGATGAGAACGCTTAGACTAAAATTTCCATAGGTAAGGGTATTGGTCAGGCCTCCCGTCCATTTGGGTTGGGCACTACCGAGCACCTGAAGCGTGGCCAGTCCGATAGTAGGCGTAGTCGTTACCCCAGTTACGCTACCATTTCCGTCCTTTTGAAGGATCTCCCAAAGCGGGTTACCCGTCTGCGGATCCACTCCTGCGTACTTGGGCATATAGTACGAACCTACCGCTTCTCCAACCCGAAGGATGGTTCCTACGTAACTATTGCGGTAGATGTCGGCGTTGTTATTGGTTAACGCCAGTATCTGATTTCGGTTGAAGGCGATATTAAAGTCCGTTTCCCAACGCAATTTGCCAGTCGTGTTCCTGCTGTTAAGGGATAACTCGATACCCTTATTGCTAATGCTTCCTATGTTTCGGGCGATGCTTGAAAATCCGCTGGTCGTCGGAAGGGGTACTGATTGCAACAAATTGAAATTTCGCTTATCGTAGAGTTCCAGGGTTACGTTAAGCCGCTTCCATAAGCTTAGATCAACGCCCAGGTTGGTCGTCTGCTGACGCTCCCATTGTAAATCTGCATTAGGAATCTGTGAAGGGATCGCTCCCAACTGGCCCAGGTATTGCGAGGCTGGAGTACTGACAAAACTGTAAAGCCCGTAGGTGGCATAGTCAGCCACGGGATTGGAGTTGCCGGTAATGCCGTGACTTAAGCGAAGTTTTAGATTCGTAAGAACGTTGCTTCCTTTAAGAAAGGCTTCGTCTGAAACCTGCCATGCTCCACTGAAAGCATAGAAATTTCCGTAGCGAGCGTTGATGCCAAACCGGGAAGAACCATCCCGGCGGAACGAACCTGTTAAAAAGTATCGGTTATGTAGACTATAACTCAGTTCAGAAAATAAGGAAGCATACCGGGTTTCGACAATACTTTCAAAAGCAGAAACCGTTTTAGCACCCAGCACGGTTAGTAAGTCGGATTGTAGCCCCAAACCCGTTGAGCTAATACTCTCCGTTCGAATGCGGTTGTATTCGGCCCCCAGAATTAATTTAAAGTCGTGTGTCCCATAGGCTTTTTCCAGAAATAAACGATTGGACGTAAGCGTATTAAGCGTCAGGGATTGCGATTTTGAAATGTAGCCCGGGTAGGTGATGGCAAAAGAGGCAGAGTCTTTGGGCGAAACGTACAAAGTACTCCCACTTTGCCCGAGTGTTAAACGGTTAGCCGTTTCAAACCTCATCCAGTCCGTAATCCGGTACCGATAGGTAAGATCGGCATTTACCTGAAAGGTTTTGGCTTTATTCCAGTTTTTTCCTACGCTGTAGAGCGGGTTAAACGAACCTCCCGAACGCCAGCCTGGGTCAGCACTGCCTCCGACTCGGTACGATCCATCGGCCCGAGTCGGGGAATCAAACGGAAGCAGGTAATAACCCGCACTGGCAATGTTGAGTACGCCGTCCGATTGCACCGTGTTGTATAAACCGTTGAGAGCCGTCGATAACACCATCCGTTTGTTGAGCGTAAACTCGGTATTGGTGCGAAAATTAAGTCGTCGGTATAAGTCCGTAATTTTTACCGGGTCTTCCGAGTAAAGGTTAAATCCGGTGTAGTTTTTGATTTTATCATTCCCGCCGGAAATACCAATTTCGTAGTTACGGGTTACACCCGTGTTATAAATAAGGTTCGTCCAGTTGGTGTTATGGGTCAGCAGGCTGGCAGGAGCCTGCTGATTAACGTAAGCCGCTACACTCTCATCGCTGGCCGTAGGATTGCTTCTACGGAAAGAGTTACCGAAAGACTGACGCATGAGATCGTACCGTTCCGCCGAATTCATCATGCGTACCTTTCCTAAGGTGGGCTCATTGATACCCATCGTTACATTGGCCGTAATGCGGGTAGGTCCGTTTTTTCCTTGCTTGGTCGTAATAACAATCACGCCATTGGCGGCTCTTGATCCGTACAGGGCGGTAGAAGCCGCATCTTTCAGAACAGTGACCGAAGCAATGTCCTGCGGAGCTAGATAAGCCAGGGCATTCTGCGTTTCAGAAGAGGCCTGAATGATGCCATCCACTACGATTAAAGGTTGATAGGCACTCCCAAAAGCACCGCCCAGCGAGCCTGCTCCGCGAATCATGATGCTCATGAAACCCGCAGGACCTCCGCCCGCATTAGCAATATTGACTCCTGCTAATTTGCCCTGTAGATTTTGCAGAAGCGTCGAACTGGTCACGTTTTGTAAATCTTCGGCCTGTATCTGTACGGCGGCTCCCGTTAATTCACGAATGCTTTTATTGCCATATCCGGTAACCACTACTTCGTCCAGCCGGGCGGCTTCAATTTGGAGCCGAATGTCAAGAATCCGCTGGCTTCTAACGATCACTTCCTGGGTTTTATAGCCCACGAAAGAAAAGACTAGCGTAGAACCATTTTCGGGCAAATCCAGGCGGAATTCGCCTTTATCGTTGGTCATCGTACCCAGGAGCGTGCCCTTAATTAAGATGCTAACTCCAGCCAGCGGTTCTCCCGTCTCGTCCGTTAAAACTTTTCCTGAAATGTTTTGAATGACTCTGCTCTCTGCCGTTGGTACTGCATTACTTGATGAAGCATTCACCGGACGGGAACTGTCTTTTTGTTTTTGCGATAAGACATAGGTCTTTGCCCGCACTTCTTTTATTTCAATTGGAAAGGGACTCAGTAAATTGCGAAGCTGTTCATCGGCCGTACGTCCTTTGGGAGCGGGTGCCCATTGATTCAATTCGGGTATTTCTTCCATGAGAATGCTTACCCCAAATCGCTGCCGAATCGCATTCAGCCGCTGGCGGAGCGTTTGCTGATTCTGAGCAGTTTGCTGACTAAAGATAGCCTCTGTGACAGGAATCCGACTACGAGCTTCCAAAGTAGGTTGGGCCAATAGGAAGCATAGCCCCGCCGTGAAGGCGAAACGTGGTACATCTACGCTCATAAATAACGTTTAGTTAAGGTACGATGAATGAAGGGGAATTAGCGGGGGGTAAGTACCAGGGAATCTGATTTTGCTACGAGTTCGGCATTAAGCATGTAGGTTAAGGTATGGATAATATCCTGAGAATGAGGAGCAACAAAATCGCCGGAAAGCTGGCGATCTTTCAAGCTGGGTTCAATACCAATCTTGGTATTGAAACGATCATTAATTTGTTCAATCACGACTGATACAGGGGTGTGATCGAATAAGAAACGCTGTTGCTGCCAGGCGGTTAAATGAGCGGGCCGTGAAACGGCTTCGATGGGGGCCAGATTACCGGGTTTTGAGGCTTTGGCTAACTGACCGGGTTTAAGGAGCACCCGGCGACTGCCCGATTCTAGTTCAACACTTCCTTCCTTTAAATAGACTTGGCTATCTTTTTTACGACTGAGTACTACAAATCGGGTCCCCAGCACGCGAATGTTCAGGTTGGTGGTGTGGACCCAGAAAGGAGCGTGGTTTTTTTGATGTTTGCGTTAAATTCTGCCTCGCCCGTCAATTGAATATTCCGCTGGTTTTTAAAACTAAAGCGGTTATAAGAAAGGGTAGAATTGCTATTGAGTATGACCTGACTGCCATCCGGAAGCTCAAGGGTACGAACTTCGCCAGGCTGGGTTTTTAAGGTTTTTATTTGCCATTGGTCTTTAAACAAATACCCAGCTATTAATACACAAGCCAACAGGCTAACAGCCAGACCATAGAGATTTAACGGAAAACGCTGACGAGGCAGAACTTGCAGGGGTGCATGAGAGGTATTCTCTAATTGATTGGTAATCGTTTCCCAGGCCTTATCTTGATTCGTTTGCATTTGAAGGCTTTGCCGCTCCCATTCATCCAGCCAGGTAAAATATTGCTCCTGATTGATCGGGTTCATTAACCATTGCCCGATCTGCTGCTTCTGATGAACCGTAGCCTGGCCGTTGAGATACGTAAAAAAAACGGATTTAGTAATGATAGTTTCCATGGTATGCAATTGAGTCGGATCGAAGGTTAAAATGCGTTAAAAAGTATCGTTAAAACCAGTAGTCCTGCTTTTTTCATGTGCTGACGAACCTGTTGTAAAGCTCTAGCTACGTATACTTCAACCGTTTTAACGGATAATCCTAGTTCAGAAGCGACAAGAGCCTGCTTTTTGCCTTCGATTCGGCAGGCAATAAAAACCCGTTGTAAGGGTAGGCTTAATTCTTCAATGGCCATTTGCAGGTGCCAACGGATTTCATCGGCCTCTAACAAAACTTGAGCGGAAGGCTGATCTTCGGGGGTATTTTGAGCCGATAGGCTGGTATCTGAAACCATGGTAACTTCATCGCGTAAATAGCGTAAAGCCAGATTTCTAACGGCCTTGTATAAATAAGATCGGTACGAGTTTTCAATCGTCTCATAAGCTTTACGGCTTTGAAACTGAATGAATACTTCTGCTACGATGTCTTCTGCGATAGCTTTGGAGGAAACATACCGAACGGCGTGGCTGCATAAGGGCGTGTAATACCTTACAAAAAGCATAGATAAGCCCTCCTGCACATCTCTTTGAAAAGCTCTTTGAATAAAAACTTCATCCGAAGTTTGATGAGTCGTCAAAGCAGGTTCTTCCGTAGAGGAGTACTCAGTGGAGAGTACTGGTTTTGCTTGACTGCTGTCTTCCGGTACGCTGCCTGCTTGCATAGGCGAATGATTGGTGTTTTAGAGTAAGTTCCTAAAAACAACATTATCCCTACAAGAATATGTGAAATTTTATTTCGCTAAATGCATATTATGCCTAATTTTATATTATAGTGAGTAAAAATCATATAATGATTGGGTAAGATTCCTCTATAACTCGTCAACATACCTTTTAAGGATTAACTGGCTTTTTTAGGATATGTGTGGTTATGAATTTATGTTATATAATCAAACCTTATATTAAACCCACTACATTTTTAATTAAATAATTATATAAAATATTACAAATAGTATAACAAAATAAAAGGAACGTCTGAGAAAGTTAACCTTAATAATGAGGTAAGGAACCGATGTCTTCAGATAAGCAGGACATATAAAGAAGGGACCTGTTTTGAAAAGTATGATAAAGTATCTTTTTAAGATACTGCTTTATTTTTGAGTTTATTGGTGCAGGTAGAATTAATACAAGGTTTGATTAGGTAAGGGAAAATGTGGGTTACTAATCACGTGGAGCTAGGAACCACAGAAAGTAAATCCACAATGATTATCCCTCCCTATTCCAAGTGGTAATCCTGACAAGCATCCCATGCATGCCGTGCGTCACTAGGAACAGTTGGAGGAAGAAGATAATTGCGGATTCTGATATTAATTATCAAAAATGGGAACAAGTAAATGCTTTAGCTGAAATTCATGTATGTACGTATAGGTACCCTGCTTTTGCGAGTAAGACACAGAGCCTAGCCGTGGATCAATAGATGGATCGTTTATATGAGTGGCTTAGCTCCGTAGAAAAGCAAGTCAATGCTAAATAAAATATGCCATTCTTTAAAGACAAGTAGCTGATTAACAGGTCTATTTTAGAGCGTACTGTCGTCTGATAACGTATTAAGCTTTTGAAGGCGATGACTTTGCGATTGCTTTTGAAACTGCTCTGGTGTTTGCCCCGTTTGTTTTTTAAAAAAGCGACTGAAGTAAGGACGGTCTGAAAACCCAAGCTGAAAGGATATTTCCTTGATCGTATAATCACTATGGATAATGAGTCGCTTGGCTTCCAGAATAATCCGATCATGAATGAGTTGCATGCCGGTCTTGTCTAACTTATCCTTGAGTATCTGATTGAGTCGTTTGGAGCTCAATCCCAATTTCCCGGCATAAAAATCGGTATTTCTAATTTGTATGTAGTTACTCTCCAGAAGCGTAAAAAAGTCAAAAACTCTTTTCTGATGAATATCGTGGTTAGTGAATTCCTGTTCTTTGACTTTGATCAGTTTTAGCAGAAAAACCCGCAAGATGGCCTTGAGGATCACCAGGTCCGCTTCTGGTTTTTGATATTCATCACGCATGAGCTGAAAAACGGCGATAAGTTCTTCGGCTACATTCTTTTCCAGCTTCAAACAAGAGAACTCGCCCTGTACATTGAAGATTTTGAAAATATCCAGTAAGAACTCTTTGTCTTCCTCTCCAATCACTTCTCTTTTAAAAGAGAGTAACTCACCATTTTTTCCAGCCTTGTTGAGTTGATGTACCCGGTACGGAGGTATTAAATACACCCAGTCACCCTTCACCTGTATATCCGTGGAGCGGGTATCATGGAGAGCATCTTCATTTCTCAACCATACAATTTCAAAAAAGTCTTTTCTATGGGGATCATCCAGGTAGCTGGGGGGGCAATGGTGCAGGTTCCTCAAATAGATCAGGGTATTCGAGAGTCGGGAATCAGGTACGTTTTTCAAGGTAGACGCTATCGTTTTTGAATAGAACATTTTGCCCATTAGGGAGGACTATTCGGAAATGTACAACTTTGTAAATCAAAAGTAGGCGGTTTTGTGACTAAATGTTCCTAATTGTCCACCAATTATGGAATAATGTATAATTCTGTGCGGATTATCTAGCTCTACCTTTGCCCTCGATAAACACCTACTACTGTATGAATATCGAGTTAGAATCTCCCAATGATTTAGGAGTACATATTCGAAATAACTACGAGCAAATTATACGGGAAAATAGCAAGCTGGCCGATCAGATTAATTTTGATGAGTTTACCCCACTCGTTGGTGAAATCAGTAAGGCCAAGGCCATCTTTTTAGTAGCTGCCGGTCGTTCCGGCTACGCCATGCGATCCATTGCCATGCGTTTGATGCACCTGGGTTTAGCGGTACATGTCGTGGGAGATACGACAACCCCGGCTATCCAGTCTGGTGATCTGCTGTGGGCTGCTTCAGGTTCTGGTACGACTGAGTCAATCGTTCGGACAGCCGAGAAAGCAAAAGCAGCAGGAGCCCGGGTCGTTGCTATAACAACGAATAATGCGTCAAAACTAGACTCAGCTGGCCCATGTTCACGTTCAGCTTCCCGCCGCTGAGAAACAGGATCACCAGGGCAATCGATCCCATCAATACGCTGGAAGTCTGTTTGAGCAAGCCCTGCTCTTATGCGGCGATGCTCTCTTTATGGGCTTGTGGAAACTTGAAGGTTCCGCCGCCGAAACCCTCTGGAAGCGTCATGCTAACCTGGAGTAATGAAATGAACATGTAATCTAATAATAAGCAGAATGGCAAAATTACAAGTAGCAATAGATTTATTAACCATTCAGGATGCTCTGGCATTAGCCGCTAAAGTAGCTCCTTATGTGGACATCATCGAGTTAGGCACACCTCTGATCAAAGCAGAAGGGTTAAAGGTGGTTACCGCTATGAAAGAGGCTCATCCTGACAAATGGGTATTTGCGGATATGAAAACGGCTGATACCGGATTTTTGGAGGCAGAAATCGCATTTCAGGCCGGAGCAGATCTCATTACCGTGATGGGAACGGTGGATGATGCCACGGTAAAAGGGGCCGTAGAAGCCGCTGAAAAGCATGGAAAAAAAGTGGTAGTAGACACCATTGGAGTAAAAAACAGAGTGGAGCGAGCGAAAGAAGTGACCGCATTGGGTGTAGCTTTCGTTGAACTTCACGCTGGACTGGATGAGCAAGCTCTGCCTGGGTACTCGATTCAGAAATTGATCAGTGAAGGTAAAGAGGCGAACGTTCCTTTCTCTGTAGCCGGGGGCGTAAACATCCATACGATTAAGGACGTAGTGGCAGCAGGGGCAGAAGTTATTGTGGCCGGTGGAGCTATCTATGGAGCTGACGATCCAGCAGCGGCAGCTAAAGCACTTAAAGAGGCAATAAACGCAGTCTAACGCTACTAAAGTAATTTAAAAAGAGTCCAGCCCTGTTTTGGGTTAGGCTCTTTTTATGTATTTAAAAATTAATAGGAGTTTGTTCAATAAGAATAGCTAAATAAGAAGTCCAGTAAAATAATAGTAACCAGTAAAATACACAGAGAGGATTGAACTCTGAACATTAAATTAAGTAGCATTACTATCAATCATTACCTTAAACCAATTACTCTCAAAAAATGGACTACAGAAAAACGATGGGATTCTTGGAATAGTAAAACGTTTACATTTTTCTCAATACCCAATGGATGAAATCATTATACATTGTCTCTTACGTAATCAAATTATAGGTAACCAAACTTGGATTGAGCTTCGTGTAAAATCTAAAGGTTTTGTCGCCAATTGGTATGCGTTAATCGAAAACTTGGGGTAGTTTTATATCACTTATTTTATATCGTAATAACCGCAACAGAACGAGCTTTTAATAAATGTAGAACTCCATTAAGATATAACTTATTTTATATCTTAAGTCTTGTGATAAACTATTATAACAGTTGAATTTATAACGTTTTACAAACGAATTTCAGGGAAAGCTTATCTAGTCCTTCTATCGCTTCTGACACAAGGATCTACTGTCAAGATAGAAACGTGCCTATCTTTTGGAGAGATCAAGGCTTGATGTAGACGTGTACGAATGCGGTGAAAATTACTGAATCTCTTTCAGGCGATCAATTAATTCACGACGGTAAGTAAGTCCAACCGGGATAACTGCCGTACCCACGAAAACCTCATTGCCGCTCATCCGGTCTATCTTGTTTAAGGGAATCAGATACGACTTATGAATTCGCATGAACTGAGTGGAAGGTAACCGACGCTCCACTTCCGTCATGGTCATGGCAACTAGATACATTTGCTGAGCTGTAAACACCTTGATGTAATTTCCCCAGCTCTGGATGTACGTCAGCTCGCTATAAGGAATACGCATCCAGTCCGTATCTACTTTTATGACTAGCGATTGAGGGGATACAACCTCGGGCGTTTCCTGCTTTGTCTCTTTTTCAGCGGACGCTACGACTTTATCGATAGCTTTCAGGAAACGGGGAAGTTCAATGGGTTTAAGTAGATAATCGACCACCCCATAGTCATAGCTTTCCAGAGCAAATTCCGAATAGGCAGTCGTCAGAATAACGCGAGGGGGATGAGCTAGCGATTGCAGCAGTTGCAAGCCCGTAATCTGGGGCATGTTAATATCCAGAAACAGCAGATCAACGGGTTGCCGGTGCAGGAAATTAATGGCTTCCAGGGCATCGTAGCAATTGCCTACGAGTTCCAACTGAGCGACCTGTGCTATGTAATGCTGGAGTACATAATGGGCGGCCGTTTCATCATCAACAATCAGACATCGCAATCGATTAAGCATGGGCTGGAGGGGCTAGTTGAATTTCTAAATGCGTGGTAAATCGATCTTTCTCCTGGCTTAAGATAAGCTGGTGTTTTTCAGGGTATAATATTTCAAGCCGTTGGCGGGTATTTTGTAAGCCTACTCCCGTCGATTCTCCCTTGGGTTTATGGGAAGAGAGCGAGTTTTCAATCAGTAAGATCAATTGATTCTGTCTTAACTGTAAGGTGATCTGGACAAAGCAGCCTTTAATGTCGCCCGTACCATGCTTGAAGGCATTTTCGACGAGTGGCATTAACAAGAGGGGAGCCAGCTGGTAACGCTGTAGCTGATGTTCTTCGGCCGGGTAATGATAGCTAATCTGACATCGTTTCCCCAGTCGTTCCTGTTCCAGGGTCACGTAGCTGGTAATGAATTCTATTTCCTGCTGCAATGAAACGAGCGAACGGCGACTGCTCTCGACCTGATACCGCATCAACTTCGATAACTGCATAATCAGATTGGGCATTCGGTCTGGCTCATGCAGGCTGATTCCGTAGAGGTTATTGAGCGTATTAAAAAAGAAATGGGGGTTCAATTGATCGTGTAAGAAGCGAATTTGTTCATCCTGCTGAAGCAATTGGTCCGTACTGCGTTGTTGCTGTTGTTGATAAAACCGCTGTAGCAGAAAGATAGCTACGAGCACCAGTAAACTGACGAAATGGGCGGCCAATAAAAAAGGGCCCGCTTCCCACCATCCTTCCTCTGGACAGAATTCCGGATAAATCCAGAAGTTAGCTCCGTAGATAATAAAGCTACCCACCACTAAACCAGAGAGGGTATAGACGATGTAGGGCTTAATTCGCTGTTTGAATAATAAAGGGAATAAAAAGAAGCGATGAAGCTGGGCCTGTCCGTATAGCAGTATGAAAAACAGCAAGGCTCGCCCCAGATCGTTCCAGGACGTAAGCTGATTCCAGGCATTCAGCGACATGAGAATGAAAAGAAACGCAAATATCAGGATTTCCTGTAGCCAGATTTTCGGTGTATTTCTATCCTGGGTTTCTGTCATCGGTAGAGTTATTTTCGAACAAAGCAACCAAAAGCATTTAGCTTTCGCAATTGAAAAGGACCAACGCAATTGATCCTTAATACAGAGGAGTTGATCATTTTTAGTCGACGTTTTCCAACGCAGCAAACCTACTTTGTGGCCAGATGACCGCTACTTTCCAGCGGAATTATAGCCATGAATAAGCATAACTTTTGGAGTATACTACCCTTCCTACTAGTGTCACTGCTCACGCAAGGACAGCAATTACCCAGCTCTTCGCTCAACCCAGGCCAGCTAACGGGGATGCTGGTGGATTCCCTGACGAGTCAACCCGTACCTTTTGCGAGTGTAGCCCTTCTGTCCGAATCCGGAACCCTGATTACGGGTCAGACCACCTCTGAATCCGGTCAATTTTCCTTTACTAAACTCATTACTGGAAGTTATGGATTGAAAATCACCTACGTCGGCTACCAGTCCCGTAGCCTGAGCGGCATACGAATCACCGATAGCCAACCCCTCCAGAATTTGGGTACTATTCGGCTAAAGGCCCTGAGCCGTCAGTTAAACGAAGTACGGATTAGCACCCGGAAGGCATTGATTGAGGAGAAAGCGGATCGGCTGGTTTATAATGCGGCCAGTGATCTGACCAATAAGGGAGGTACCGCCGTGGACGTGTTGCGGAAGGCTCCCATGCTCACTGTGGATGTCTCCGGGAAAGTTCAGATTCGGGGTAGTTCAAGTATCAAAGTATTGTTAAACGGACGCCCTTCGGGCTTGCTGGCTCGCAACCTGAGTGAGGCACTGAAGATGATTCCCGCCAATACGATTCTGGCCGTTGAAGTAATGACAAGTCCGGCCGCTCGCTACGATGCCGAAGGGGCCGGCGGCGTCATCAACATCATTACCAAGAAGCAGCTCAAAGGGTCCAACGGGAATTTAGATGTAACGGCGGGTAACTACGTGCAGTCGCTGGGCGGGAGCTACGGGTTCAAGCGGGAAAAATTTGGATTGACGTTTTCGGGAAATACCAATGCCGAGCGGGAAAAAACCATTGCGGAAATGACGCGTACCTCGCTAGCCGATGGCCAATCCACTGGGGAATTGTACCAGCGGAGTTATGCCAATAATGTGAGCCGGGGCTGGTTCGGAGATCTGAGTATGGAGTATGCCTTCGATACGCTCAATCGGGTTAACTTCTCGATGAGCAGCTGGGGCGGCACCTGGCCGGGTTCGAGTACCCTTTACAATCGTTTTCAATCCATCAATCCTCCCCTTACGCAGGAATATAATCAGGTAGTCGATCAAAAGAATCCTTTTGGCAATCTGGAATGGAATCTGGGCTATACCCGATTGTTTCGCAAGCCTAAGCAGGAACTGAGCCTGCTGGGGCAATATAGTTACACGTTCGACAACACGCGGTATGTGAGTAATCAATTTAATCTGACGAATCAGCCCCTGTACCGCGAGACGAGTACCAACCTCAGCCGTAACCCTCAATGGACCTGGCAAGTCGACTATACCCATCCCTTCTCCAGTAATGGGCGGCACGTATTCGAAGTAGGGGCGAAACTGGTGCGGCGAGAAGTAAGCAGCGTCTATGAGGTATACCATAGCCAGTCCGAAAACGTGACCCAGCTCATTCTCAGCAATGATCGCTCGAATACGTTCAAGTATAGTCAGCAAGTCATGGCTGGGTATGCTTCTGTAAAACTGACGAACCGAAAATTATGGACCCTTCAACTAGGTACGCGGCTGGAAAACACGAAAATGTACGGGCAGTTTAAAACCACAATTCCTCCTTTTCAGGTAGATTTTCAAAACCTGATTCCTAGTGTCGTACTGTCGAAAGAACTAACCCCCCAGCAATCGATCAAGGTATCCTATACCCAACGGATTTCGCGACCGATGATCTGGGATTTGAATCCCTTTATTAACGCCAGCGATCCTAAAAACTTGGTAGCTGGGAATCCCAAATTACGGCCTGAACTGGCCCATCTGGCTGAGCTAGCGTACTCGGTGACTACCGAAAACGGAACGTACGTCAATCTGAATCTGTACCGAAGACAAACGGCTAATTCGATTGAAGATGTACGAACCGTTGACAACGCCGGGGTTTCGACCACGATGCGTCAAAACGTGGCCCGCAATGAGCGTACGGGTCTAAACCTCAATGCCGCCGGAGAATTCGGACGCAACCTGAAAGTAAACGGGGGCGGGGAGTTGTACTACGCCCACTTCAATAGTCCATCGCTGGGCATTAAAAATTCGGGCTGGCTTTGGCAGGTAAACCTGAATATGGCCTATGAGTTGCCCCGGAACTATTCAATCCAGGCGAATGGCATGTACAGTACGGGCTGGATACTGCTGCAAGGCAGAAACTCCGCCTGGTATGACTATAGCCTGGCGGTCCGTAAAGAGTTCTGGGATAAAAAGGGTAGTCTGATTTTAGGCGTCAATAATCCATTTACGTACCCCTTCCGTCAAAAAGAAAACACCCAGTCAGATACGTTCCGGGCCCATACTGCCAACCAGTATTTCACTCGTTCCGTCAAATTAACCTTTAGCTGGCAGTTTGGACAGCTTCGGAACAGTTCAGAAGAGGAAGTCAGAAAAATTACCCACGACGATGCCCGCTCCAAGTAACGAGTCTGGATTCGCATCCACGATTGCCTGAAAGCTTATTTCATCCTAATACATTTTACCATGCAATTGTTCAGAACGGGGTATTCGCTCGGACTAGTCAACAGTGCCAGTCTTTGTTTACGCCTAGGTTTAGCAGTGGCCATGATCCCCCATGGCTACGAAAAATTAAGTCATTTTGCCGAGCAACAGCATTCCTTTCTGGATTTTTTGGGCCTGGGAAGCACGGTGTCGCTGGTGCTGGCAATCGGAGCGGAGCTCTTTTGCTCGATTGGTTTGATGCTGGGGTTTCTCACCCGTCTGGTGTTGATTCCGCTAGTGATTACCGCCTTGGTTATTGTCTTCGTGGCTCATCAGGGAGACATCGCAGGCGAAGGTTCCGCTGGCTTTTTACTACTCATTGGTTACGTAACCAGCCTGTTGCTGGGCCCTGGCCAATACAGTCTGGATCATCTTATCTCCAGGTACTAAAATACCAATTTAGATAGTCCTCATTACCCGTACCCCATATGCTTGAGTCGATGATAGTCAATAAGAAATGCGTTCTCTTATTCTTTGGATTTTTCTTTCTTCTTGAGACTTCCTGGGGGCAGGCTCAGGGGCCCTATGTACTCACGGGTAAGGTTACGGATGCCAAAACGGGCGAAGGGATTCCTTTTGCCACGATTGGTCTTCAAGGGAAACCTCAGGGAACACAGGCTGATTTTGAAGGGAACTACCGACTCGTAACCAAAGAGTTAGCGGATTCACTTCTCATCACGTCGATTGGCTATCGGACGAAAAGTATGCCCATAACGCGAAACCTTCAACAAACCATCCACGTGCAGCTATCGGCTACCTCCCAGCAGCTTCGGGAGGTAGTCGTTCGGGTCCGGGGTCAGGATCCCGCTTATCGAGTGATGCGGTTGGTGGATGAACATCGCAAGCAGAATGATTTTGCCCAATGGAAAGCCTATCAATGGCAGGCGTACAATCGAATCCAGATTTCGGTAAAGAATCTTTCCGAAACGTTTAAAAAGAGAAAATCATCCGGGACATCTACGAGAAGATAGCCCAGGTTGAATCGTCGCGAACGAACAAGGCGGACGTTGTCATTCCTATTTATTCTTCCGAGTCGGTTTCTACCGTTTTTTCCCGGAAAGATCCCGTTCGGATGAAAGAAGTGATTCATAAAAAATACGCCAAAGGGCTCGGAGTGGCCGACGATGATTTTATCGCCCGGTTAACGGCTTCCGGTTACAATACGATCAACTTCTATCAAAACTGGGTGGGGCTGTTTCGGAAAGAATTTATTTCGCCTGTAGCCAAAACCGGAACTGGCTTTTACACCTATTTCCTGAGTGATACCGTACGGGTAGGTTCACAAGCCTGCTATAAAATTGATTTTGACCCCAAAAACGAGCATGATCTGGCGTTTCGGGGAACGATGTGGATCGACACCACTTCCTACGCTCTGGTCCAAATTGACGCAGCCATTGGGAAGACAGCCAATATTAATTTCATCGACAACATTCTGATTCAGCAGGAATATGAATCAGTAACCCCAAACGAACACACCTGGATACCCCAGCAAACGCAGGTATCCATTGAGGCTTCGGGGCTTTTTGATCAAACCACCGGAATCGTGGTGGGGCTCACGGTCAGTACGAGCGACGCCGTAGTGAATCAGCCCAGGCCCGCTGATTTTTTGATACCCCCGTTGAGATTGCAGCTGATAGCCCTGTCGAGGATCAGGCATTCTGGCAGACCCAGCATCAGCAGCATATGACCAGGGAAGAGCAGCATTCCGTGGCCCTGATCGATACGGTAAGTCAGGTGCCCTCCTTTAAACGGCTGGCCCGCTGGGTTGATTTTGGAATGAATGGGGCTATCTGCCGCTTTCCAAAAGCCTGGAGTTCGGCTCTCTATTTTCCAGCTATGCCTATAACGCCATCGAGCACAACCGGTTCTGGGTAGGGATGCGTACCAGTCCGGGATTTAGTAAAAAGTGGCTAGCGAAAGGTTACCTGGCGTATGGAACGCGTGACCAAATCCTGAAACACGGCTTGGAGGTGACGTTCGTGCCCTCGACCGCTCCATTTACCCGTTTTGGCTTTAAAACGGATTTTGACATCGATCAAATCGGTATTCGTCAGGTAGATATTGGGGACAACCCTTTATTTCGGTTGGCTTCACGGTTCGGAAAGCTGAACGGGGCTTTCTACCAGCGAGACATCCAGTTGTTTTGGCAACGGAACTTTTTGCAGGATTTTACGGGCACGCTCACCCTTCGGCATCGGCGGTTTAATCCCATTTTTGAGTTTCGCCCGCAGGAGTTTATGAATGATCGTATTTCCATTGTAGGACCCTACGATGCCCCCGAAGCAAGCATTGCCCTTCGGTACGTACCCAACCGCCTGCCTACTCGAAACCCCAACCGGATTCGGATCCGTAAGGGAAGTACTTCGCCCAGTATTGGTCTGAACTATACGATAGGACATATCACCGACGCTGAATTAGCTCCTTTAGAGAAGAAACTCGGCGATTATCACATCTTTAAAGCGGACATATCTCATACCCTTCGCCTGGGGGTAATGGGTAAAACGGATTACACGATTGAAGCCCTGTATACGCCTTCGTTACTACCGGTTAATTTACTGAATGTGCATTTGGGCAATGAGACGTTTTTATACGCTAAAAATGCTTTCAACTTAATGAAGTATGCCGAGTTTGCCAGTGATCGGTACGTATCGCTTGCCTTTCATCATTCGTTTGAAGGATTGTTCACCAACCGGGTTCCCTTACTGAATCGATGGAATCTGCGGACGTTTGCGGTGGGTAAAGTACTGGTTGGTGGATTACGCAGGGAAAATGAAACCCTGGTATCGAAATACTTTACCAATGACGAGATTCCGTTATCGCAATTTTACTTACCTAAATCGCTGGGGAATGTGCCCTACGTTGAAGTGGGTTATGGCGTCGATAATATTTTCCGGTTCCTGCGTATCGTAGCCGTTCATCGCCTGACTCACCTGGAGGCCCCGGGAACCAGATCGTTCGGAATTCGGGCAGCGGTGCATGTATCGTTTTAAGCGTTTGATAACCGCTAAAGCAAGGGCATTTTGGGGTGAGACGATGTAATTGCCGGAGCTACTGATGAAATTGAGCTTCGACTTGTGGGAAAAATCGTTTTCAACATTCCGCATTCTATGGAGAATACAGAATGCGAAACTCCTGTTATTTTAAAATTTATCACTGCTTTTATTCCTTCATCTCCTCATGAAGTACTATGTAGAATTTTACGATTCCGTAGAAACCATTCGGCATGCAACTATACAACCTGGTTTAGGAATGATGGAAGTAGAGATAACGCACCCAGTAACAATCGGCCAAACGATAGCTATTGAGTGGACCTTAGACGCCATGCAGAAGTATAAGTGGATTAGCAAACTACCTTCAGGCCCCTATAAGGTTTATAATGTCTTATGTATTCCTGGGGTTAAAGAAATAAAAGTTGAAGTATACCCAGCTGAAAACCAGACCAACAATCACTGATTAAAAGCTACGAATCTGAGCCGCTTGCCTGGTACAATTACTTTTTTGCCATGCATGTACAGGCACTACTATCACAGTAGGAGGAATGCCAGTATTAGATAAAAATTAAGCTATCAAACCTTGCAAGAGGGGTATCAATTTTGACTCCGGATAATCCGTAAGTCTCTCACCTTTTTTCGGGATGAAACTTCAGGTGAAAAGCTCAGCGGTCGCGATTGTTGATCGCTAATAAAAATCCAGTCAGTGCGGGCCTCGTACCAGAAACTGACTAAATTCCCGCCCCTTCACTAAATCGGCCAGATCTGCTTCAAAGTAAATGTTGAAAAACGGGACGATTGTACCCGCATCCGTCCTGGACGCCTTGAGTTCGTTTTTGATCGGTGATTTTGTGTTGACAGCACAAATGTCACCGGGTATTACCGACTCGTGTACAAACCGGAACAAAACGTACCCAATCGGGAATGTACGTAGTGACTATGCATTCACTATGCATCCAATGAAGAAGCCCGCCATTGAATCTTTTTATCCGTATGATAAGGGTTCTGAGCAGGTACTGGCCCCTTGTTTTGACCAGCGGAAGGGGCAGGTTGGTTTGTTTACGGACGAGCGTTTTACGGTGATGGATACCAGCTCTACGGCCCAACCTGGGTCTGCCCGCTGGAACCATCCTAATCAGCTTCCGTTGGTGGAAATGAACTTTGTTCTGGGAGGGTATTTTGGTGGACCTTGAGTAATGCGGTCGTTCCCTACGACTTTAAAAAACAGTGGCAAACGGTTTCTATTCCGCTTTCTTATTTCAAAGCAGGTTCTACGGGTCAACCACTTACGACCGTTAGAACCTACTTACAGGATAATGCCACCGTAAACTCTGCCCTGGCATTTGTTAACTTTTATCAAAACTATCCCAGTGTTCCGCTTGTTCAGTTTCAGCTGTTAATGGCCAATCTTCGATTAGTACCCCTGACACAAACGCTCTAAACCGAGAGGAATTACTTCGGATTTCAGCTGTTACAGAATCTGAAAGCTTTGGCATACAAAAAGTTAACGGATGTTTATAACAAGCCGCAAGGGGGACCTTGCGGCTTGTCAAGCAATCTCTTTCCCAGTGAATGGAATGACTTGTGAAAGGAGAACGTCTTAAAACCATAAAGAACTCCAAGTCCCTGATGAAACATCAAATGTGGGCAATCCGGAATATTGCTGCTAGTTGGCCTGTACGGATGTACAGACTTTATCACTTACCTAAGACACGTTTTCAGTAGTACTTGCAGCAAAAGGCATTATTACCGTTTCCTGAATGGCTCATCGTTTGTAAAAGGTTAGAAAGAAGTTATCGTTGTACTACGAAATTTTGACCAAAACAGCTCATGGGTATTCAGTATTCAGACCATCAACCAGACGAATTGCTTCACCCTTTTGTTTTTACCTTCTGGAAGACCCACAATACGAGTGGTACAGATAGCCACTACACCATCATCCCTGATGCAGGAATCGAGTTGATTTTTTCCATTTTCCCTGAGCAACCCCAACAGGTGACGTTGTTTGGCTTATCAACCCATAGATTGGAGATAAGCATTCCCGATCAAGCGGTCTTCCTGGGCGTTCGGTTTAAACTATTAGCGGTTGAATACCTGCTTCGAACCCGATTGTCTACCAATTCCAGTCTGAAACTGTCCCTGGATTTTGAGTCCCTGGAGCTGAACGCCCATACGCCACTAGCTAGTTTTGCAGACGCCATAAGTGCCCTGCTTCAGCAACAACTCCGTTCTCAAATTATTGATCCCAGAAAACGAAACCTCCTGGCGTTAATAGACCAATGCAAGGGGGCTATCTCGGTTCATGAATTAGCCCTGGAAACGGGCTGGGCTGATCGACAGATAAACCGTTATTTCAAAGCCTGGTTTGGCCTGCCGCTCAAAGCATATCTCGAACAACTGGTCTTTTTCTCTGCTTTACCGCAGATCGGACAAGGTCATTTTTACCCACAGTCCTATTATTATGACCAGTCTCATTTCATCAGACAAACGAAGAAGCATACGGGAACTACACCCAAACAACTTTATCAGCAGCGAGAGGTCCGATTCGTCCAGTTGCGAGGTTTCTGCGATGAATCATTGCACTTGAAAAAGTAGAAGGGTTTTGAAATACGAAAGGCAGCAGTAAACCAGTAATGCGAAAGTACCCATACGCTTGTCAAAGAGGAGGGCCTGCGGGTGGTTGGTGAAAAGGTAAAGGGTTCATGAGTTACTGATTAGACAGAACATGTCATAATTGAAATGGAACCTGTTGAAATGGTGACCGTTCCAAGCCTGAACCTGGAACGGTGGAGTAGGTAATCATTAACGTATTGTATAGTAGTGCTTTGCGGGCGTAGCAGTCACCTCGTCTGACGTTTATTCAAAGGAGGTAGGAATCATACTGATTTCGATCATCAAATGCTCAAAATGAAAGTAAAAACCAAAGGTGTTTCTTATTTTCTTTGGTTCACTCTCAAAGGTCACTTCCAGCCCCTGCAGGCTCTCATAGACAGCTAGTACGGATTCTCGATCAGGTTGATAAAAGCCAATATGAAAATTTTCCGGGTATTGGACGGTTTGCTCCCGGTTCAGACTTGATGACCACAATACCAAGGCAAACGCATCGGTATTGGTCAAGATAGCCATCCTGTCATTTCTATTCGTAAAGCATTTAAACCCTAGCTGATTGACAAATAAGCCGATGGCTTTGGGAATATCGGTGACGACAAGATTAATGTGATTGAGTTTCATGTGATGTATATGTAGAGAAGGGCAGCAAGTTGGCCTCTTATCGGCTCTATACATTGGATAAATCAGACATTCATTCATTGACTATGAAATGAATCGCTGTTCTGTACATGGCAATCACACCAGTCTGAAGCTACGTTGACTAGGGTTCAGGGACATACCAGAATGGAATGGTCGCCAGCTGATCGGCCTCTTTTTTTCGGGGGTCTTGCAATACTACGCTGAGCCGGTTGTGACCTGTTTTAAGATTGCCTGGTACCAACACCGTTTGCCAGCCACTTTGCTCCTGACTCCCGGCTTTGGTAAAGAGTAGGTCAGGTTGGGCATAGGTCGAATCGTTCACAGTGATGCGGATCAGCTTCCTGATTTGCTGACTGCTCCAGATGGCATATTGCTGCGACGTGCCTTACTCGACAGGGTATCGCTCCAGGCTGGTTCGGATACTACCTGTTTGAGCAGGGTGTCGAGTGCTTTGGGATAGGCAATGAACAGGCGTAGGTAAGGTTCCCGAATGACGTCGGACTGGATGGAAGCTCCACCAATAAAGGCACCTTCGGCACGCTGGTTATCATAGGCCGTAGGCTCCATGTAGAGACTATCGATACTGGCCGAGTACAGATGTCGGCTGTTGAAAAGTGACATCTGTCCGCTGGTAGGATCGTTGCTGTATTCGAGCAAGAACACCATAAAAAATATTCCCATAAAAAGGGCTGCCGCCCGAATCAACTTGCTGGGCCGGATATTGCTGTAAAAGGTGTTGGTGATGTAGGAAGAGTGTTTGTATAGACCCATCAACAGGAGCTGCCCTACCTTCGTAAGCCGATAGTGAAGCTGAATGCCCCTGGGGGTCTCTTTGATCTTCTTTTGGTTCAACAAGATAATGGCTAGGTAAAAGGCAACTGCCAGAACGCCCAGAACAACTTTGATTCCAAACCAGACCGTGGCGGGTACGTTAGGCTGAACCACTAGGTAGAATAGTAACCCCAGCAAGTACAACAAGGCTATCACCACGAGCAGGAACACGAACTGAAAAGCAAGGGCAAAGACGATATTGCACCGTTTGTCGAGCCAGAGGATATAGCGGTCGAGTGGGCCCAATTCCTCAGCCATACGTTTCCGGGCATGAGGCGTAGAGAAGGAAATATGGTCGTAGCGGATGCCCGAAGGAAAAACGGCTAGCAATCCTACCAGACCTACCCAAAACGCCCGCATCACAAAATTGGCCAGAAAAGCCGCAAACAAGACATAACAAGTAGCCCGAATCATACTGTAGGCCAGGGAGGGTAAAGTGGCCGCTGGGCCACTGGTGTGAGCCATGTAATTATACCGCAGGTAATTGAACAGCGATTCGAGTAAATCGGGCAATTGCAGGATGGCAAACATGGCCACCCCGGAAATAGCTAATTCGAGGTTCCAGCTTTGGGTGGTTAGCTCACGGAGCTTGTCTTGCTCGTCGGGAGTAAGTTGCGAACCAGGCAAGGAGGAGTTATCGGACATGAATGATGGGCTTGCTGGAAATGTGAGACAAGTAGAATAATCAATCGTTAGGTTAATGTACTAGCCAATATACGGATGAAAAGCTTGTTTTCTTTTAGTCAGAGCCCGATGAAATACACCCATCTATTTGCAAAGACCTACCCGTTCAAAGCATACGAACGCCTTCTCAAACTACGAGAGAATTGCTGAGACATAGATAAGCTTTACTAGCTTCCTGGCAAGTGGGAAAAACTGTACATGACCTTTTAGGCAGAAAAATAGTCTGGTCATCGGGCAAACCGTTCCATTAATCGAATACGTATTTATCAATTGCCAGTTTACTGGTAACTTTACAGTACTGAATCGGTCAGAAGAGTGGCGGCTTTGACGACCGATGACGTCTACTAGGGCCTACCTGCGACGGTAGATAGGTCTTATTTAAGGCCCATCTGCGACGGTAGATGGGCTTTCTTAATTAAGGCCCTAGATCAGGATTTACCCACGATAATAAAAGACGAACCATGATGGAAATACTATCCCAATCAGTAACGCCAATGGCTGTTCAGGACTGCCTGAATGCCCTCATTACCGTTTATGTGGACGGGTATATTTTAGGAATCGAGCAGGCCCCCTGTGATGTTCCTTATCAGTCACGTTTTGAGAATTTAGCCAAACGGGCCGTGAAAGCTCATGAAGCAATTGTAAAGCATCCAGATCTTTTTCAGGAAATCTATGAGGACTTCACACTTGAGTTCAAGCAGTATCGACAGGAAATAGTTAACGTGATAGCCGGTCGGCAGCAGGACAGATAGTGGATTCAGCAAATAAGCTAGAATGTCTTTACTAAAAAAGCCCATGAAAGGGGCTTTTTTAGTAAAGACATTGCAGGTCCAGCCATTCCGTGTAGTACACGGTTGTATGGATCGGATTGTGTAGATTCAAAGACAGGTTTAACACGCATTAAAGTAGATGAACGTTAGTTTCCGACGGTCAAAATATCGTCTTCATCCCGAGCACTGACGGACAATCTATACTTACCTATTGTTGTGAGTGCATCGTCGTTCTAGCGTACCCGCACCAACAACGGCGGGAGTGGTGTAGCTACTGTTGTAGGTACAGTTCAATGGATTATTGGATTTAGAGGAGGTGAAATAATTGCAAATGATTGGCCTACATTTGGATCAATTGCGGTAGGTGGTGCGGTATTTCTCACGCCAGTTGGATGGTGTGTTCTTTGTACGGGTGTGTCAATAGGAATTTCAGTAGGGACGACGGCACGTCCAGAATAAATATATACATTGTGATTGTAACTTTAAAAGTAAATGTAAAATCCTGATCACATTACTATTTTCATCATGAAAACGTATATCAATTTTCTTAGAGATATAAGCGATGGAGCTTTTATAAGTAATGCAAAATATGGAACGAAAATTGGCTTAAAAAAAAGAAACAATATTCAAATTATATTTTGGCTATATCTGTATTATACAGGAATTAGTATTTTAGTATTCGGTCAATTCATACAAGATGAACAAGTAGGTCGCGATATTATGATCTATAATATATCAGGTTTTATACTTCTATATTTAATTTTGGTGTTCCCATTCGTAACGAAATCCGAAGTTCCGTTTTCTAAAATAGCGGAAAAACAACGGAAGTTAAGGATCTACTATACATTTGTTATAACTGGAGTTATTATATTTATAATAGGTATTGTATATGCAGTTTGCCTGAGCAAATGATGTATAAAATTAGATAGTACTATCCTGAATTATCAAAATAAATTTAAAGGATACTAAGTTTAGTATACCCTTCTGAATTGATTCCTTAAAGAGTTTGAATAATTCAGAATTTTATACTTAATTTTTTGATATAAAAATAGTTGTATTTCGAGCGGACAAAAAAATAACTTGTCGATATTATGTATCGAAAATTTTGAATTCAGTACGAGAGCTAGTAATTCAATATTTGCGAAGAGAAAGCCTGGTAGAGATCATGGATTGTTTTTCGATCGCCGCAGCTTGGCTTTAGGTCCATAAAGCTGCTCCCGTTTAAGTGATTCGATACGGTTAGACTCGTCACTATGGTTTTGAGGTAGAAAAATTTGGGAACTATCAGGTTTAACAGTGACTGGTCCATGCATGGTCGAATGTGTACCATCGGGATTCACAATGACTGATCCATGCACGGTTGAATGTGTACCATCAGGATTCACAATAACTGACCCATGTACAGTCGGATACGTACTCGTAAGAGTAGAAGGAGTTTTCGACTTAACAGTGACTAAAGATCCCTGAGTGATAGTAGTTACAACGGTTTTATCACTAGTGGTAGTAGTTATAACGGTTTTAACCCCATTGTGTCCACTTTGAGCCGATAAATCTAAACTAGTAGCTACTTAAAAGAGCTATTAAATTCTATCCGTCACTCAAGCGTGCCTGCTGGCTGTAACCTCTTCCAAGGGTTCATTGGTAAACGCCCTGAAATCATCTTCGTCGGTTACCTAAGTCCATCATCAATCATGCGATTGGCACGCTATGGACTATAAATGGGATCGTCTGAAATACTAAAATCAACCCTATAAAGTAGCAAACGGGAGAAGATTAACCCGCTGAGTGTGCCGGACCGGAATAGTTGGTACGCTTCAGATATCTTTTCTTCTCATGGCTAGCGATCAAAGCTTTGCCCCTTTTGATTGATAGATTTGTAATCTTTAGAATTTGACGGTCGTATTCCTATGCAATTTGAATCACTCATTCATGATTGGTTTATACGTCGTTGAGTTTGAGCAGCATGGGGAAGACCGGGCCCGCTATGGACAAAACCTGATTCCATCCATTGCTACTACGCTGAGTAAACGCGGCCATAAGGGGTTTGCCAAAAGTAACCTCTATAATTACAAGAACTTCTATTTGGCCTATCCGCAGATTTTCCAGACGCTGTCTGGAAAATTAGATTTGTCCAATCACCCTACCATTTACAGATAGGAGCTGAAAAACAGGTTGCTCATACGGATGACTTGCCGTCCGTCGATATCAATCTGATGTTAAATAGGTTAACGTTCTCTCACTTTCTGGAATTGATACGCGTAGATGACTCTTTGAAACGACGATTCTATGAAGTCGAATGCCTGAAAAACAACTGGACGGTAAGGGAGCTCACCCGGGCCATAACTACGCTACTGGCGGAACGAACCGGATTGTCTACCGATAAAGCAGCGGTAATCGGCAGGATGAAGGAAAACCAGCCGGCGGGCTTATCCGATCTGATCCGAAATCCTTACTTACTGGAATTTCTGGGGTTGGAAGAACGCGTTGAATTCTCCGAGAACGATCTGGAAACGGCCATCATCACGCATCTACAGGAATTCTTACTTGAACTGGGACGCGGATTTTGTTTTGAAGCCCGACAGAAACGCATCAGTTTCGATAACCACCATTACCGGATTGATCTGGTTTTTTATCATCGCATTCTTCGGTGTCATGTACTCATTGACCTGAAAATCGGCCGTTTCGACCACGCCGATGCGGGCCAGATGAATGTGTATTTGAACTACTATAAGGCGAATGAAATGATCGAAGGAGACAATCCTCCCGTGGGCATCATACTCTGTGCTGACAAAGATTCAACCCTGGTGGAATACGCTACCAGCGGCATGAGCAACGAGCTATTTGTCTCTACGTACCTGGCACAACTCCCCGATCGGGAAATGCTACTCAATTTTATTCGGCGTGAAACAGGACAAATGCCATCCAATTCTTAGGATCTAGTAATCATTTGTATGTATTCATGGAAGAATTTCGAAGGAAGCAACAATCTCTCTGTGATCGAAGGCTACTTTTTATTTTAAATAGAATACCCTGCGAAAATTCGCAGGGCATTCGGTCATTTATAGACGCGTAATCAAAGCTGTCCAGCCCGTTTGATGGCTCGCTCCTAAACCCCTGGAGGTATCGCCGTCAAAATGTTCATAATACAGAATCAGGTCTTTAAAATAAGGATCTTCCGCGTAGATGACATCTTTGCCGAAACAGGGTCTTAGTCCCTTTTCGTCTGGTCGAAACGCGTGCCATAACCGGGTAGTCAGGAATGCCGCCGCATCGGTTAGATTACCACAATTTTCACTGCCTGCCGGTAACGCTACCTGCACCTGATCCTGGTAATAATTTCCGAATTCTTCCAGCGATTTGACGATGAAGAAATTGAACGGATACCATACCGGACCTCTCCAGTTTGAATTTCCGCCAAACATGTTGGAGTCGGATTCGCCGGGCGTGTACCGAATCTCTTTCGGTTCACCCGCAATTTCCATGGTAAAGGGATCACGATAAGCGGCTGACAACGAGCGAATACCTCCCGGAGCCAAAAATTCGTCCTCTGAAAACAGGAATGAACTTAATTTCTCCAGTTGTTTGGCCGAAAGCAGGGCAAACAGCAGTGATTCCCGCTCGGGATTATCGTTGATAACGCAGTAACAGGGGTTGTCAGAGGCCGTATCCTGAAGATACGTTTTCACTTTCTCATAGAAAGCGGGTAACTTCTCAATCTGTTCGCGTTCAACCGTCATCACGGCAAAAAGATTAGCCAAACCGACCAGCGAACGCAGGGGGATGGTTATTTTTTCTCCGTTGGGAAGGTGCAGTATATCATACGCAAAGCCATTATCGCTGTCGGGATTATCGTCGTCGATCCACAGTTTGGCAATGTTTTCCAGAGCTTTGCTGATATGCAGGTACTGATCAAGGTAGTAACAACTAAGTTGCTCGTAAATCTCAGGTTTTTCCTGAGCCAGCTCCAATGCAATCCGCATCATTGAGAGCGTATAGGCAGCTACCCAGGCCGTAGCATCCGCCTGGTCCAGCGTACCACCGGCGGGTATATCCTCGCTCCGATCGAACAGACTAATGTTATCCAGGCCCAGAAATCCTCCCTGAAACAACCCGTCTTCCACGCCGCTGGCATGATTGATCCACCACTCATAATTGGGCCGCAGGCGATCGAACATGACGGATAAAAATTCGTAGTCTTTCCGACCCGTAAACTCCAGTTCCTGCTTGTAAAAAACCCAGCTAATGGCGGCCCGAAGTGCGGGTTATTATCCGAGAAATTCCATTCGTACGCGGGTAGACGCCCATCGGGAGCCTGGTAACGAGGGTCGGCATGCAGGTAAAGCTGTTGCTTGGCAAACTCCAGATCAATGCTTTCCATGGCGATGGACTGGAACGCCTGATCCCAGGCCGCAAACCACGGATATTCCCATTTGTCAGGCATAATCATGATGTGCTCGGCATTGAGGTGCTGCCAGTCTGAGTTGCGGCCATGCCAGCGTTCACTCGGCGGAATGGGCTGTCCGACATCCCCTTCCAGCCAGCGACGCACATCGTAGTGATAGTATTGTTTCGACCATAAAAGTCCGGCCCAGGCCTGCCGCTTGATGCGGGTATCGTCTTCGGTAAGCCCTTCCGTTAAGGGAGCATAAAAGGCATTGGCTTCCTCGGCTCGCTGATGAAAAATGTTCTCGAAGTCTTCCCCTAAATCCCCCTGTTCATGTTTACTTAGCCGCAGCCGGATTTCCCGGGACTCGCCAGCTCCTAAGGTAAGAGCATACACGGGAGCGGCCTTGGTTCCCGCAGGTTGCTCGGAAAAGGGTTCGTAGTTGCCCGTCGTAACCGCATCGTGAAAGGCGTCTTTTACGAACGGCGAAGTATTGGGCTGATTAAAAACCCGCTCGGTATTGGTTTCGTTTTCGGTGATCAATACGTGCTGAGCTGGCTCAAAGGTCAGATGATACGTACCCAGACGGTGATGCGAAGCCCGAAGCTGCTGGTCATTCACCCGCTCAATCACTGGTTTTTCAGCTTCCACATGAAAAGCCCAGCGATTGCGGAACCAGAGCGTTGGTAACACCTGCAGGGTAGCTTCCTCCGTACCCCGATTATGCACGACGACCCGGATGAGGATGTCCTGAGTCTCATGTTTAGCATAGAAAACCTCTACATCAAAGTAAGACTGGTTCTGGAAAATACCCGTGTCCAGTAACTCAAACTCAGGATCATGCGGACTCCGACTGGCGTTTTCCTGTACTAACGCTTCGTAGGGAAAGGCCGCTTGGGGATATTTATACAGCATCCGCATGTGACTGTGCGTCGGTGTATTGTCCAGGTAATAATACAGTTCCTTGACATCCTCCCCGTGATTACCCTGCTCATTGGAAAGGCCAAACAAACGTTCTTTTAAATACGGATCTTTCCCATTCCAGAGCGACAAAGCAAAACATAACGTCTGAGTTTCGTCAGAAATGCCCGCCAGTCCATCCTCACCCCAGCGGTACACCCGCATTCGGGCGTGATCATGGGGAAAAGAGTCCCAGGCCTCGCCATCGGCCGAGTAGTCTTCCCGAACTGTTCCCCATTGACGCTCACTTAAATAAGGGCCCCATTCATACCAGTTTTCTTCATTGGACCATTGCTTGGATAGCCGGTCCTGTTCAACATTTTGATTCATTAACGAACGTATTAGGAGTGTGGATAATTTATTTGGGTGAGAGATTCTAGTCTGTATAACCGTTTTCTGACTTCAGAAGCATGAAATCATTTCCCACGGCAGTAGTAAAAAGAGGCATTTCTTGCCCTCCTGCCAATCACAATCAGTAGGATAGACGGAATGGTCTTCCACCAAATCTGGCAATAGCTCTTTTTTAGAAGCTGATACTAAGGTATTTACAGGATGCTTTTCCTCAAGACTCAATGTCTGATCGATTGGGATGTTTACAATCAGACCAGTAGCGAACGACCGAATCAAGCTGACGGCCAAATTCTGCTAAATCCGGACTTTTTTCGAAAAAACCCTGAATCGTTAAGTGATACGCTTCTTCCAGTTCTCTTTTAAAGATGGGGTGAGAAAAGAAAACGAAAGGAATCGCTTTGGTCCTAATCGACTGATCTTCATCAAGCTTTTTTCTAAGCTCCATGCCCGTCATGCCACTTAAGTGCACTTCCGAGATAATTAAAAAGGGTTGCAGACTTTTGCTTTGTAAAGCGGCTAATAAGTCTTCGCCGCTTATAAAGAACCGAAGCTGAAGATGTGGAGCAATTTCGCGTAAAAGGTTTTCATAAATGTGACGATCATCTTCGTCATCTTCCAGGATGACCAAAGGGTGGGTGTCAAAAGAAAAGGATTGAGCCATTATAGGCAATAATTTATAGTAGATAGTCTGGTTATCCCTATAAAAACTATGCAAGCCCCCGGTAAAGCGTACGTTTGGGCAGGTGAGGTAACGCGTGTTTAGGTACTAAAACGCAATACTGATCTATCGTATCGTCTCGATTCAGAACATCAGAAATCAGTAAACGCAGCTTCTTAGATTAAAAGTCAAGTAACTAACCAGGGCCGGTCACTACAAGAGCGGCCCTGGTTAGTTACTGACAATTGTCCGTGCGAAGTAGGTTGATCTTTAACGGATAGGGCTCGCTTTTGGAAGAATCCGTTGGTCTGACAGGTAGATAAAGCAAACGATCCGGATTATTGCTGAGAATGGATGATAGAACTAGAACTACAGGCCAATCTTTAGCAACAAACAAGGCATCAAGAGAAGGATACTTACTATGGGGCATCGTATGCATGATCGAATGGTAACGATTACACAGAAAGGCATACGGATGGACATAGCTGTATTTCTTCTATTTAACGTACAGATACTTATAGACAGTGTTTCCAACGAAATAGCTTACGATGGGGTCTTCTTCCATAAAATACCAACGTTCCGTATAGACTATGAAAAGATTCATTTGGGTAAGCTTGGTGATGGCAATGGGTTGCCGTGATCAATCAGACATCATTCGTACACCCAATCAATTGATAGGTACCTGGAGAGCCACCTCTCCTGAAGGCAGGTCCTGGAACCGTTGGACCTTCCACGAGACAGATCTGTATGTCTCTAATGATTCCCTGGCGAATTGCCAACCCGTTCAACAGGGACACGCCATTCTTTGGACGTACACTGCCGAGAGAAGAGCTATTGTAACCACATTTGCCGGACCATCCGCTAGCTGGACACCCACTCAAATCCGGTGGTCCGTTCTCTCATTCAATGCTACTCATTTAATCCTTACTAGTTCGCGGAGAGAAAGACTGGAGCTTGAAAAATGTGAATAGGAACAATCAATCGATACCAGACTTTAGAATTACAGGGTCTTTTTCAGCAAACGCAAACACGTGCCAAAGCTTAGGAAAGGTTCCAGGATGTGTTAGGCACATCCTACGGAATCATTAATTTCGTTTATCTGACACTGATAGTACTTTGAGTAAGGTCTCAACATCAATCGGCTTGGTTAGATGGCCATCTAATCAAACTTCTGTCTATCTTTTCCTGTTCATAGTCCGACGCGGCAACAGTAAACAGTTCTTTTTCCAAGGCTGCTGCCAAACCTCCCGGCAGGTTTCGTAACTTCCAGCTCCGGCCTACTAATGTCTAAAAGAATGACGTCAGGTTTCAATTTTTCAGGGGTTTTTAAACCGGTCTTCCCGCTGGTTTTGCTGTACTAACGTTTGTATGGATTCCGTGGTCTGGCGGGTAAGCTCTACCCGGTTGACGCTCGCCTTTCGAAGTTCGATTTTACCCTGCTGACAGCCAACAGGTCATCCACCATCCGTACCAGGTGCTCGGTCTGGCGAGACATCATTTCTAACACAGACGTAGCCTGGGCATTTGTAGAAGCCGTTAGCGAAAGAGTTTGTAAATCGTTGCGAAGCGTGGTCATGGGGCTACGATCCGCTTCCCTGAGTTCTTCTTCAGCCCGTTTTTAAGCCCATAAAAGTGACATTAACGCCGCAGGAGGCATCCGGGCTTGCTAGTGCAGAAAGGCTCTTTGCTGAAAATCCCTACCTGAAGCCTTTACCCTGGCTGGACGATTATCGATTACCCTTTACGTATGGAGAGCGATTGTTCCATTTTGATTTGCTCCAGAGAACGCTTACAGAAATTGATCAGAGTTAACGTTAAGCAAAGACCTTCTTCCCAGAACCTGAGTGCTGAAAAAGAAGGCCTTTGCATTGGACGGGTGGGTGTGGGTACTGAAGACGGATAATCCCAGGAGAAAACGCGTCTTTGGGTAAGGAATTCGAGGTGGGTTAATTCTTAATAATTCGGAATACCTGCTGCTGCGATCCCTGATTCCAGGAAAGGTATACCAGATAAATACCCGGTTGCAGGGCTTTCAGAGTAACCGGAATCTGGCTGGTGCCTTTGGCCGCTTGCAGACGTTCGCTTTTCAAGAGTAAGCCCTGAGCCGTATACACCCGCAGGTCCAGATCGCTGGCCGCCGTTAATGAACTTTCAAGGGTCAGGATGTCGGTTACGGGATTCGGATAAACATAGACCTGATCCTGCGTAAGCGTACAGGAAGCGTACTGAGCCCGGAAGGATTGCTGCCTTCCATCGACATCCACGGATACTAAACGGTAATAGCCCATGGCGAGTCCTGCTTTGGAAAAGGAATATTGGTGAACATCTTTTTGAAACGGTACGCGGCCCACGTTTTCCCAACTTTTGGAGTCAGAACTATACTGAAGATCGAAATGGCTCACCTGCTGCTCAGCAGCCGTACGCCAGTCAAGCTGAATCTGCTGATTTCGGCATCGGGCGTCGAAACGGACCAGCGTAACGGGTAATGCTTTGGCACTGAAATCGGTTGAGAAGATCGAAAACTCCTGCTGCGTAGCCATCGTCCGGGCAATTGGGTTGAAAACGGTACCTTCCTGAAGTGATCCCTTGTGCGTGACCTGCAAATAGTAGGTTCCTTCGGGCAGGTTATCGACGTAAATCTGCTCAACGTTGTCGACTACATTATCACCACGGGTTGCCGCCGCCGTCGGAGCATCCGGGTTCAATTTCCAGGGAAAAACACCCACCACTGAATGATCGGCTGCGTTGATCAGACGAAGGTCAAGGTCATTGACGAGCATCGGCGTCCGGTTATCCCGCTGAACGGGGGCAACGGGCGTACCCGCGGGGTCCGTCCAGCATAGGGTTGCCTTAAACGGTCCGCCTCCGGTTTTGATTTCTTTTCGGTAAGTTGCTCCATTGCCCAGTACGGCCTCTTCCATGACGCTTTTCAGGTCCGGATTATTAATCACCTGGATCGCTCTTTCCATATTAATCAGGCCCCAGCCGAAGGAGTAGTCGGGGCCCGCAGCGGAACCCGTTTCGTCGGCGGTGTGGATGCCTAACCCTTTGAGTGTGGCCGCTTTCATAAACACACCACCTTTGACATTTTTGTGATGTTGCTGGAGTAGGAACAGGGAGGCCGCCGCACCCGGACTAGCCATGGATGTACCGCTGGAAACTTTGTACAAATTGTCTCCCTGCGAGGAAGCCGAGTTGATACTCACGCCCGGAGCTACCAGATCGGGTTTTACCCGGCCGTCATCGGTAGGTCCGAAACTACTGAAATCAGCGATTTCGACACTGGAAGAATCTTTGTAGCCGTTCGCCAGAATCTTTACCGCCCCGATGGCGACGATGTTTTTGGCATTGGCACTGCCAATCAGAATATCATATTTGATGCCCTCGCTTTCGTCCCGGTCATTACCAGCGGCGTGAAACTGAAGGTAGTATTTGTTGCCATAAGCAATCTGATCGAACTCCCGGCATTCGCTCGTGTACACGCCGAGGGCAATGGAATCTTTGGCGAATTTGGGGCCGTAGGAGTGATTGGAAACTAGCATGCCTGCGGCGGCGGCCGTATTCATTTCCACCTTTTCATCGCTTTGAACTTCGTAGCAGTCAATCCGGGCCTGATGAGCCATCCCTTTCGCATCCGCATTGATGCCCGCGGCAACCATCGTTGCGGCTACGTGAGCGGCGTGATCGGTACCCCCGTTCGCATCGGGCTGGCTAAATAACGGCGTGTCACGCGTGACGGCCCGACCGCCGAATTCCTGATGCGAGGTGCGAACCGGATTGGGTTCCCATACGCCCAATCGCGAACGTTCGGAGCTGACTTCCATGCCCTGACCCTGTAAGTCGAGGCCCAGTCCACCCCCATTCCAGAGTTTATCGGTTTTGATGGATTTCGCCAATCCAATGTTGCTGCGGGTCTTGTAATACAGTGGGTTTCCCGCCGCATCGACAGAATGAAGGTACACGTAAGCCCCCGTAGCATCTACGTACGACTGACGAACATGGGGATGACTTCGCAAATAGGTCTTGATTTCCAGAATCCGGCGATCTTCCGCCGTTCTGAATTCTTTACTTAGTTCCAGCACTCGCAGCTTATCCGATTGAGTAAGCTGCTGGCCCATACTACTCACACTCAGGCCCAGAAAAGTCAGACCAAAAAAGTACAGATGTTTCATCAAAGAAAGGGGATGTAAAAGGTAGGAATTGTTAGGATGAGGATGTGTGAGCGGTAAGCCGGAGCTGGTCCGGACTGGTATCGTTTTAATCTTTATGGTACAAACCTACAGCAGCTCTTTTCTCAAAAACATACCTGCTAACAGGTAGAAACTTACTTTTTCTATCAAAAGTCAAGTTTCTTTGTTTCGGGCTTCTACCTGCTGGCAGGTATGGCCGGGCGTTTTCGTTTATGTAATCTTTGCCACAGCATGTACGCCTGTCAATCCGCTTTTACTAAAGCAATCCTGAGTCGAGTCGCCTGGCTGATCCTGGCGATCGGGCTGATTCATACGGCCTGGGGGCAGGCCTTCCCTTTGCCTGAACCGCTAGTGGTCGACCGTCCATTGACTACCCTGCTGGCTCAGGAGCGAATGGTGGTATATACAGGTACTATCACTACTCCCTACGCTTTTTTGGCAGCGTTGAAGGCTCCATCAGGCGAAATAAAAACGGGCGAAGCGATGAGTGAACCCGCCTATCGTTGCCCGGAGGCCTGGATCTGCATACCGCTGGTGAATACGACGGATGAACTCCAGAAAATGGTGATGAATCTGGATCACAATCGCTGCGATACCCTCGAAGCCTGGGTAGGGCGAAAGGACTCGCTTTCGCTGCGATACGTGGGGAAACTGGACCGGGGTATGCCGCTCGGACAGCGAGCCATTCCGCTCCGGGATTTTGCCCTGCCTTTCGAACTGGCTCCCCACGATAGTCTACTATTGCTCTTGCGGAGCCGGCGTACCACCGGCGTCCATGAATTGAATCCGGTCGTTTCCACGGAAAAAGCGTTTATGATCAACCATGAAAAAGAGGAAGTTATCCGGCTCCTGGCCCTGGCGAGTGTTTTCTTTTTCATGTTTACCGTTTTTTCGCTCGGCGTGATTTTCAGGCATCGGTTGCTGATTTGCTTCGGTGTATACATGTTTCCCATTGCCCTGGGCCAGCTGAATTATAACTATTTCTTTGATGCCTTTCCGTTCCCCGCACGGCTAAGCCTGACGGCCAATTCAATTGGACTTTTTATTATTTTCATGGCAAACGCCCTGTTTCATAGCTTCGGTACGGAATACATCCGAAGTCTGGGAATCTATCAGACCGGGCATCGCTACGCAATACGTACGCTGGTGGTGGCTAATCTGATTCCCATGGGGCTGCTTCTAGTTCCCCTTAGGCCACCGCTTCAGGCATTCGTTACGGCGGCCAGTTTACTACTTACTACCCTGAATATTCTCTGGCTCTTTTACATCTCAGTACTGGGTTTTATCGAAAAGCGGGAAAAATATCTGTTCATTACTTCCACGCTGATTTTTGTTCCGGTGCTTTACAAAACCTATCTCGCAACACGCCGATCCTGAATTACAGCGTTGTTCAGCCCATCTACTACCTGTTTTTATTTGGGTATTTAATTCTGGCTCTGTTTCGTAGAGAACTCGTGAGCCGTCAGATGACCAATCAACAAATCCAGTCCGTCCACCAGGCTTTGGAAACCCTGCGGAAAACGGAAATTGAGCAGATTGGACGTAACCTGCACGACCAGTTAGGCAACACGCTGGCTTCCGCTCTAGGGTATCTGAATCTCAGGGAGCCTAACGTAACTACTGCTCAGGAGCTGATCCGAGAGGCCATCGGCGAAACCCGCGTGCTCAGCCATAATCTAGTCAGGGATGATCTTCGGCCCCTGGATGAAAAGCTGGAAGATCTCATCGAGCGGTTTAATGATTTCTCGGCTATTGCCTTCGTGTATAACGATTTCACGGAAGGTCAACTCGGGCAGTTGTCAACCCTGAAACAGGAAGGGATCTACCGGATTATACAGGAGGTGTTAACGAACATAGTCAAGCATTCCCAGGCTACGGAGGCAGTCGTACAGGTCTTTCTGAACAAAAAACTCGTACGGATTACAGTCGAAGATGACGGAATTGGATATACGTTAAATGAAAAAACGAACGGGATCGGTATCCGCAATATGTATAAACGAGCCGAACTGGCCGGGTTAATACTGACGCTGGATGGGGGCTCGGGAGGTACGCTGGTTAGTCTGGAAACGGCGATGAAAGATTAACTTACGGAAATCGTCCTTACGAATCGGGAACCTAGAATCCAAACCTGCACAAGCCATGAATATACGAACAATAATTGTAGACGATCACCACCTGTTCAACGATGGACTGGCCCTGATTTTGAAAGAATCGGGACTATTTGAAGTCATTGGGCAAGTATATGATAGTCGGCAGGCCCTGCATACCTGTCAGGCCCTGGTGCCCGATTTAGTACTCGTTGATTACAACATGCCCCAACTGAACGGGCTGGAGGTCGTGGTCCAGCTAAAATCCTTACTCCCTAAGCCGCGTATTGTCATCATCAGTATGTACGCTCAGAAAAGGGAAATCAATCGCTTTGCGGCGGCCCAGGTCGATGGCTACTTAACCAAGACAACACCCGCTGCCGAATTGATTTTCAGTCTGCAAAAAATTATGGCGGGCGACCGCATCCTTCGGGTCGATCAGCCCGGTAAGGAAGGTTCAGTGAAAGACTTTTTTGCCCTCCGGCACCAACTTACCAAACGGGAGTATGAAATTGTACTGGCTCTGAAAGCCGGAAATACAACGGAGCAAATTGCTCAGGAGTTGGGTCTGAGCTATTTGACGGTAGAAACGCACCGCAAAAACATTAACGCGAAGCTGAAGCTGGGAAATAAGCAGGAATTTTACGATTTTCTGCAAAGCTTGTAGGCAATCGTAGGGCATCCTGGCTGATCCTGAGCGAGTGATACCGGAACCAGATTAACCGGCAATTCAGAAGGAGCCAACCCGGAATTCGATTTTCGGGGCTTCCTCTGGTGTGGTTCAGGTCGCATTGAGTATAGTGGATGAAGGGATACGCAAGCAACATGGATGGAATCAAAATGTCTACGTAATCGGATGTTGATGCTAGTCATTAGAACGGCTGTTTTTTGACTTTCCTGCTTCTTCCGGGCTATATTGCCTGTAAAAGTACGATAATGCCCCCTATTCAAACCCTGATTGCCAGTCTGTTACTGGTATCCTTTTCCTGGGCTGCCCAGGCTCAGCAACTTTACGTAAAAACGTATGGCAACCAAACGGATCCTTCCGTAGTATTTGTGCACGGTGGGCCACGGGGCAATGCCACCCTTTTCGAAGCAACCACTGCACAGGTACTGGCGGATGCGGGTTTTTACGTGGTTGTGTATGACCGGCGTGGGGAAGGGCGATCCATTGATACTGGGGCAAAATTTACGTTTGACGAAGCCATTGAAGACCTGAATAATCTGGCCAATCAGCTGTCATTACGAAAATTTAGCATCATTGGTCATAGTTTTGGTGGAATCGTATCTACGCTATATACGCAAGCTTTCCCGGAGCGGGTAGAACGTCTTATTCTGGTGGGTGCTCTCGTCGACCAGCAACGGACCTATGACCATATTCTGAGCAGTGTGGCAAAGCAGGCGGAAAAGAAGCATGATACGGCTACGCTCGAGAAAATAAAGGAGGTAAAAACGCTCGATAAAAAAAGTGCGGTTTATAGAGGAAAGACGTATGAACTAGCTTCTGCGTACGGGTATTTCCGAATGCCTGCTCCGACGGAAGAGTCCGAAATCGTAAACAACCGATATACGAAAAGTGAGTTTTTTAAAGACAATATTCGTAATGACCAGGCCCCTGTAACGTTCTACAAAAACGAGAAACGCGTTACTATGGATACGACTCCTATTCTGAATAGCCTTAAAAAACGTGGCCGTAAACTCTATGCATTGTATGGCAAACAGGACGGAATTTTTTCAAAAGCACAACTACAGGATGTACAAAAGCTGATGGGGAAGCACAATTTTTATCTCATCGACAATTGTTCGCATTATCCATTTGTGGATCAAAACATAACTTTTGTGAACATCATACACAGTTATGGGAAATGAAAAGGAATGACTTTCGACACAACTAACGAGAACCTTGTCGTGCCACTCAGGTACAGTTGTGAAGAGTCAATGCCTTCGCTTCGCTTCTGGAATTGGTAACGGAATTCCGCAAAACTGGTTTTCAGACTAATAAATTCACGATAGAAAGTAGCTGATTTTCGATCCTGCAAAAGCATTGAAAGAACCGTTTCTTCATCAAAAGCTGATTGAAAGGACTTCTGGTTAACGATCCTGTTCTTCTTTTTTGGCAACTATGGTCCTGGCCAGGATTTCGGGCAAGGTGGTGTAATCAATGGGCTTGAGCAGGTGTCCATCAAACCCGCCCAGCTTCGCTACTGACCAAGCTTATAATAAGTACCAACCGATTCACCAACCGTAGTCATGATGTCAGCCGAAGCGGTTAAGGACCGGGTAGCGTCGGCCAGCTTGAAGAGAAAGGCCTGCCGCTTGCGTTCGGTAGTATTGCTAAATAGCACCGCCACCCGCCGGTTAGCCGACGTACCTAACGCAAAGACGTACACATCGAACCAGCGACTGAGCACGGGCGAATAAGCCTCAAAGCAAAGGGTCTCACCCGTGTCGGCACGTAAACTGAAGCGAGTGAATCAGGTGATAAGTTTTGTTGTAAATCCGTTCGTGCCATGCCTGAGGGAAAAGTACACCAAACCCGTTAGGTGAGTTAAACAGTAGAAAGATGGAAAGGCTTACTATGGTTCAGATTGACCCAGTTAAAAACAGAAATTCACTGAATTTTGAATCTAATCTGGTAGATAATACGCCAAAAATTTACAAAGCAATCGTTGAAGTGAAATGAGTAACAAAGCTAAAAATAGCTTTAATTACGGCAACGGACCAATCTATAAACGACGTACTGTAAAAGAATTTTAAATCAAAATTCGCTTTTTCATAATTGTTTTCAAACGCCTAACTAGTTGATTTTTCTGGTAAAAGTGCTCTTTGGAGCGGTTGATAGAAAGGTAATCTATATCTGATATGATTTACCAATGGGTCTTTTGTATTTCCTATAAAACGATCTAAAAAGTAAACATCATGTTTGTAAATGGTCGTCATTTCAGTCGCTATTGCTTATCTTGGGCATCAAGCTTACAGAATTGCAACACTAATTTTATCCCGTCCCGATGGCCAGGCAGATCCATTATGATCAGCTTTAGATTTGCTCAACTACCATCGTTAGCTTCGTTTATAGTATGGAAAAACCTCGTAATAACCCAATCCTAAGAAATTCTTTATTGATTGCCAGCTTATTGGGCTTAATCCTGACCAGTATCTTTCTCAGTCGACGTAGTGTTAATCAGATTCAGCAAGCCTCGGTCTCCATTTATAAAGATCGCCTGGTTCCAACGGCTATTATTGCTAAACTAACCTCACAGGTGTATAGCAAGCGGCTCCTGCTCGAGTCCTATATGCTTGGCAAAACCAAGCCGGAACCCAACGCCGTAACCTATGCTCTGGATCGTTCCAATCGCCAGATCGATTCACTAATGACAGAGTTCGTTGCAACCAATCTGACCCATAAAGAGGCCGAGCAGTTTGACTTACTCAAGCAACGGCTGGAAGTTTACAACCAATTAGAGGGAGACCTGACCAGGAACCTGACGGACTCGCCGCAAGCCCAACAGATTCTCTTCGTCGGAAGGGGCAATACGGCCTTCAGTCAGGTCATCCAGACACTGACGGATTTATCGGCTTTACAAGTGAAAGTTGGTCAGGAATTGCTGAACCAATCCAATGGTCAGTCGAACTACATTTATGTCTTAACCGCCCTGCAAATTGGCCTGGTGCTGTTAATTTCACTGGCTCTTTTCTGGAAGCTTTAGTGAAAAATAGAACTTTTGGCTAATCGTAAGTTCGTAATAATACGGAACTAAGCGAGTTTTTTTGCAATCAGTCTGTTAGGTAAGCTATACATTGCTAAAATCACCCCGTCTTCACGTTCCGAACCTGGGGTGATTTTTGTTTGTTTTTGATGAAAGCGTTTTCTTGCATGATTTTTTAGCAGGCACCAGTTCTGGTGCCTTTTTATTCGTATCCGTTATGCCAAACCCTACCGTTTTAATTGTTGAAGATAATCCTGATTATCAGGAGTTGCTGAAAATAGGTACGAGCGAAGTCAGGCAGCCTTTCAGTTTGAAGTGTGTTCTTCTGCGGAACAGGCCCAGCAATACTTGCAACAACCGATCTACCGGCCTTTGTTGATTTTACTGGATTACGACCTGCCCGGAATTAATGGTCTTGAGTTGCTCACTGAACTGAAAGAATCGCCCCGGTATCATCATGTACCCGTGTTGATGTTTTCTATGTTTACTTCTGAAGAGCTGAAAAATCAGGCCTACGAGCGGGGCGTGAATGCCTATTTAAGCAAACCCGAGGATCTGAGTGAGATGCTTCACTTCTGGTCTTCACTGACGATGTTTTGGTCCCGCGGTGCTCAAATACCAACTGTTAATGACTAACCCAGTTTGAGTGATCTCCTTGTTATTTGATAATCGTTGATTATTCTCCTACCTTTGACTGGTTCTAAGGGTAAATGGAATGTCCGTAGTCAAATCCATGAGTTATTTGCGATAGTTTTAATGAGAGACGATTCGTTGAATTACTGCGTTTAGCAACACATTCCCTGTTCACCGCCCTTTCTATACGAAAGCAGACCTTTGTTTTTCGCCTGAAAAAAGGAACAGCTTACCCTTTTCTGCTTCGTTCACAAAAAGCAGCTTCGGAGAGAGAGTCTGAGCGTTCCCCGGTGTATACCGTGCAACTAACTATGATCTTGAAAAAGCTTTTGATTGAACGAGTTAAGCTTTTTCGAGTAAAACAATTTCGTATAAAATTCATCAGCAGATACTAAGGGTCTCGACAGCCCCGCTCCATAAGTTCCTAATTGCTTTAGTATATGGCAGAAACATCATTTTTAATAGTATCCGCGGAAGATGACGAAGATGATCGTTTCTTACTTAGGGAATCTTTTAATGAAGCTCCCCGAAACTTTGTTTTGGAATTTGTGAATAACGGCGAAGAAGCCTGGCAACTCCTGACGCAGGCGGGTACCTGGCCTTCTTTGTTGCTGCTCGACATTAACATGCCCGGTTTGACGGGTTTGTCCTTACTGGAGCGAATTAGAAAAGATGAACAGCTGAAAACCTTACCCGTTTTAATTCTGACGACTTCTGAGGATTCAAAAGTGATTCAGACCGCTTACCGACTCGGCGTAAACGGATATGTAGTGAAACCCAGTCATTACGTAGAGTTGAAAGATTTTTGGGATAGTGTACAAAAGTTCTGGTTACAAACCACTCACTTGCCACAAAAACCTAGTTAAGTAAAACACGATGTGTCAATAAAGGCTCTTCAGACACGACCTGAAGAGCCTTTTCATTGGCTGGTAAGCGTAAATAGGTTGATTGAAGCAGCGTGGGTTCAGGCCTAAGCGAAAACCCTTGAGTTCTGGATTTACGGGCTTCCATGCCGGGTCCGCGATCGTAGACGAGTTCACTCTGGCAGCAATCTCCAGTGTATACGCTTGCCTGACGGGCAACGTAGATTAGGATGAGTATAAAGAAGCTAGTTCATACGAGCCGATACTTGTTCGGGCAATACAAAAACGGCCTACTGTTTCCAGTAAACCGTTCTGCTACCTGGCCAGGCCCCCCTGGGCCGGTAGTAATGCTCTTCATAAACTGAATACAGCTATACGGATACTTTGCTCAACCAGAGTAAACCCAGGGTAAGGATTATAAAAGTTTTAAGTTGAAATTCAAGCTAAACACTACCTCGCATCACAAACGATGGACTGTTTGGAAAGTATCAATAAGAAAAGGAAGATTAATGGATTACAAACCCGCCATTAGGCTGTATCTCAACCGTTAATTCACCATTCTGCTTGATCTGAACTTCTTTTGTGTAGGTTTCTTTAGAGGCGTTGTCATTGCATAGCTGAGCCTTTTTTCCCGCCAACATGGGTAGCTGGATTTTCAGGGTCAAAGGGTCGTTTTGGGCATTGACGCCCGCGATGTACCACTGGTTTCTGTGGCGGCGGGCAATCACGGCGTATTGGCCCGGATAACCATCTACGTAAACCGTCTCGTCCCAAACGGTAGGTACTTTCTTCAGGAAGTCCAGTTCAAAGGCAGGTACATCGGTTAAGTTATTGGGCGTAAGTCCAAACATCTGAACCGGGTTCTGGAAAAGCACAGCCGTGGCCAATTGGAAAGCGTCCGTCGTTAAACGCTTGTTACGCTCTTTGTTACTCTTGGTGAGGTATTTATTAAGCAATACACCTCCAAATTCCATACTGCCCACGGTATTCCGAATGAAAGGATGCAGAGAAGCGTAGATAGCCTCATTGTTGCGAGTATCCTGCGAGAAAATCAGCATCTCCGAAGCCAGTACTGCTTCGCTACCCACATAGTTTGGGTACATGCGTTCCCAGCCTCGGGGCAAGGTAGTACCGTGAAAATCAACCATGATGTGATAATCATTCGCATCGGAAAGAATGTCCTCGTACAAACGCATGGTTTCCTGCTTATCTCCGCCAAAAAATCTACTTTGATCCCTTTTACCCCTACCTGTTGCAGCCACTTCATTTCTTTTTTTCGTTCAATGGCCGTACTCATTTTATTGTGGGGTCCTTGGGGTGCATCATTAGCGGATCCGTTGGAATTGTACCATAAAAAGGCTTCAACGTTCTTGGAGCGAGCATAGTCGAGCAGTTGAGCCATGCGTTCTTTGCCAATCTTCGTGTCCCATAGGGCATCCATCAGGATATACTCGTAGCCAAGCGTACTGGCCAGATCGATAAATTTTACCTGATCCTCGTAGTTCATACTGGCATCCTGCCACACAATCCAGCTCCAGGTTGCTTTTCCGTATTTGTAAGGCTTGGAAGCCTGATACAGGGGTTCTACCAGATCAAAAGGAATCGTGGTTTCTACAATCGGTTGCAGGTTCTGACCCACGGTAATGGTTCGCCAGGGGGTAGCACCGGGCAGGGCGACGGCCGCCCCGGAACTACCAAAACCGTTGTTCTGGGCCATACTCGGATACGCAATGGTGTATAGTCCATCCTGATACTGACTCAAATGCGAAGCACAAAACTGACTGCTTACTCCGGTTTCAGACAACAATACCCAGCCCTTGGTTCCCATGCGAAACAAACCAGGAAACACATATCCTTCGGGCCGTGAAGGCTGACCGGTCATGGTTGCGTCGATACTGTATCCACTTTCGTAACTAGGGGTAGTACGGGCAAAACCCGCCATGGGCTTCATGTTGGGAGAAAGAAAGGTGGTTGTGACCGATGGAAACCGGTAGCCCGTTAGTTCTTTCTCAACGACACAAACCGTACGGTCCTTCCAGCGTGGCAGTTCATACCGAAAAGCCACATCGTGGTCACTGACCTGAAAAACGATGCTGATTTTATTTTTCTGGGCATTCTCGAAGTGACAAACGAGTTTATTCGCCGTGTAATGAATGGCTGACTTCTTAATTCGATCCTGCGTATACTGCTTGTCTACGTTGGATTCCTCTTTGCTCAGAAACGTTAGCCCAGTGGAGAAATCGGCTTCATTCGTTACTAGCCCCAACGGAGATTCTTCAAGCATTGGCGTGCCTTTGTATGTCACTTTATACGTGAGCTTTTCCGCCTGTAAAGAGAGGCTGACTACAAGGGACTTGTCAGGACTTTCAGCTGTAATGACTTGAGCGAATAGACCCTGAAAACTAAGGATCAGGCTTAAAGCAAGGGTAGCAAACCAGAATTTCATTGAACGAATTTTCAGAAGGGTTTGAAGAAATAACCAGGACCCTCAGTACTGAATCATGGCAAATACATTCGACCACCTACGATAGAATGGTGCCGTTTCACGCAATTAGCGAAACGTTTCGTATGCTGAAGATTCAACTACCAGAGAGGCTTTATTCAGGGCAATCGTGTGAAATAGATGCCTGCAAAGTACCTGGTTTCAGGGTAACAGGGCCAGCGGTGTATTGACGAATAGTGACTATATTTTGATAATTTATTAGCTTTTACTCTGTTTTTTGGTAAAAATTATAGAATAGTACCTGAACATTGTTCAAAGATTACAATCGTTACCAAACAGTAATCTCATTCAATACTCTTTTATTGCTTAGATGCATTAGTTCTCAGTCAACTGGCTAATTAGATCAGCGATTTGATTATGTAATTGTTCATAATCAACCGTACGTTTCTTTCGTTTTAGCGGCGAAAACGATGTACAAACGAGCGTTTCGCTCCCGTTCTTTGACCTGACCGTTTCTGACGCGTCGTTTTACTTTCCTGGTAATTCGTTTGGAGGCCTCGAGTGTAAAGTATCCCTTTTTGCCTCGATGCAATTTTAACTCATCAGTTTTAATCGGTTGCTCGAAATCAATGTAATACAGGTCAGGAGTACTCCAGCTACCGTAGATTTTCATTTGTTCACTGACGTAGAGTTTGAGGCCCTGGGTGGCATTGACATGCGTATCATACCTGAAGCCCATGACTCCCCCGGTAAAGAAGGCATGTTCTTTGATCAGTCGTGCAAGTATGAGGGCGTTAGCCGAACGGGAGCCAGACACGTCCGTGGACTGGTACTGGGCCGAAGCGTTCGAAATAGAGCAGAACGCCATTAGTAAACCAAAGAAAAGGCAAGAAGCAGGGTGTGGGTATTTCATACAGATAGGGTTAGAGGTAGAAATGGATCACTGGCCGATCAGAACACTATTTTGGGGCTTAATCTACTGTTGATAGGGAGTAAATCGTGGGCTTTAAGAATCTGCTGTGGTATGGACAAATCTTTCTACGAAGAAACTAATTTCTGTCATTGAATCTATAGGGAAAAGGTTATTTGTTTGGGTTCGAACCGTAATAAGCTCTTAACTTAAAAATCCGCCCCTCCTTCTCAAGGATTCAATGACTAGTGTTGTAACAATCGATGTAATTCGAATTTTAGTAACGATTTGAAACAACAAGTACGATTTGCAATCGATTACAGCTTGGACAAATTTTAACTTACTTATTGGCTTTAAAACGTTTTTATTACGTTATTAAATCGGAATACTATATTTTATAGTCTCTTTCCTGTACTATCTTGAAACTCATACATTGAAATCATAACTATTTTATTATCTGGATTAATCTAATTGAATCACTGAAAAAATTGCAACGGAAGAATATCAACTTTTAAACCGCTTCTAATTCAGGCCTGTTACTTATCCTTAGCCCAGCTTGTCCAGTCCCAAACTCTTGGCCAGGTATTTGGTGCGATTCTTGGGGCCTTTCCCCTTGGCCGTT
>NZ_NMPS01000042.1:0-19299 GCF_002261125.1 Siphonobacter sp. BAB-5385
GATAGGACGGGGCCTGGATTTAAGTCGTCCATGTCGTCTTTCTGTTGTATTCCAACAACTAACCAATAATTACCGTCAGAAAATGAAAACCTCTCCCGCCCTTGAGCAACGGAGTAACCTGCCTCGCGGGCAATGCGGTAGGCCTGAGCTAAGCTAGGCAGTTACGGAGAGGCTCAAGGGCTACTAGCCAGCTAGTAAGGAGAATCAAACCCCGTCTAGGTGAATAACGCTCTTATAGAGTGAAGCTTATGGCATAAAGATAAGCTATTGGCCATGCTTACGGCACGAAACTCCATCTGTTCAAACGACCTAATTAAACGATCTATAACGCATGAACCTTAAATCCCTATTCCTCAGTACCGTTTGGGTCGTAACCTGGGGTACTGTCCTGGCTCAGCCCACGGTAAAAGAAGCCCCCAAAGGTTTTGATGTTTCCCGCTCCGACATCGCCCACGGGAAACTCGATACAGTAAGCTACGATTCAAAAACGGTGGGCGTCAAACGGAAAGCTCTGGTGTACACCCCACCCGGATACGCCAAAAACAAGAAGTACCCCGTTTTGTACCTGTTACACGGGATCGGCGGCGATGAGAAAGAGTGGCTGAACGGCGGCAAACCTCAGGTCATTCTGGATAACCTGTACGCCGAAAACAAACTCGAACCCATGATCGTCGTCATGCCCAATGGGCGGGCCATGAAGGATGACCGTCCGATTGGCAATATTTTCGACAAGGAAAAAGTAGAAGCGTTCAGTACCTTCGAAAAGGACCTGTTGAACGATCTGATTCCATTTGTCGAGAAAAAATACCCCGCCTTGAAGGACCGCGAACATCGGGCCATTGCGGGTCTTTCGATGGGCGGCGGACAGTCCCTAAACTTCGGTCTGGGCAATCTCGACAAATTCGCCTGGGTCGGCGGCTTCTCTTCGGCTCCCAATACCAGAAAGCCGGAAGAACTGGTACCCAATCCCGAGGAAGCTAAAAAGAAGCTGAAACTGCTCTGGATTTCCTGCGGTGACAAGGACAACCTGATTACCTTCAGCAAACGCACGCACGACTATCTCTACGAGAAAAAGGTACCGCACGTGTACTACGTCGAACCGGGTGTACATGATTTTAAAGTCTGGAAAAACGGGCTGTACATGTTTTCTCAGTTTCTCTTCAAGCCCGTTGATGTCGCTTCCCTTTCCAAGTACACGGTGCTGGGTACATCGGCGACTACCAATATTCGCAACGCCTCGTATCCGCAGATTTTACCGGATAATCGGGTGGTGTTTCGGGTAAAAGCACCCGAGGCTCAGAAAGTACAGGTAGACCTGGGTAAGAAGTACGACATGGTGAAAGATACCAGCGGATTCTGGACGGTCACGACGGATTCCGTAAGCCGGGGTTTTCACTACTATTCCCTGCTGATTGATGGAATGGCCGTAGCCGATCCAGCCAGTGAGTCGTTCTACGGGATGAGTCGGATGGCCAGTGGCATTGAAATTCCGGACCCGGATGGCAGCTACTTTGCTATGAAAGATGTACCACACGGCGACATTCGCATGAAACGGTACTTTTCGCCCGTGACGAATAGCTGGCGGCGGGTGTACGTGTATGCTCCTCCGGGCTACGACAAGAATACCAGCGAGAAATATCCGGTTCTGTACCTCTTGCACGGCGGTGGGGAAGATGAACGCGGCTGGGCCACTCAGGGGAAAACGGATTTGATTCTGGATAATCTGATTGCCGATCAGCAGGCCAAACCCATGCTGGTGGTTATGCTGGATGGCAACGTGAGTATGGGCGGCGGACTGGCGGGTTTCAACGAAAACGTACTGAAAGCCTTCGAAAGTGAGTTGAAGCAGGCGGTGATCCCCCTGGTGGAAAGTAACTACCGCGTGAAGACGGAAGCGGGCAACCGGGCCCTGGCGGGCTTGTCGATGGGTGGTCTGCAAACCCTGTACGCGGGCGTGAAAAACACCAATCTCTTTTCGTATCTGGGTGTATTCAGCTCGGGTTGGTTTGCCAATAACCCAACGCTCACCGATCCGCAGTACGCGTTCATGAAAACCAATGCTTCGACCATCAATGCCAACCTGAAACAGCTCTGGATTTCGATGGGTGGACCCGAAGACATTGCGTTCCAGAACTGCAAAATCATGCGACAGAAATTCGATGAAATGGGAATCAAGTATCAGTATAGCGAATACCCCGGTGGGCATACCTGGCCCGTCTGGCGGCATGATCTATACTCGTTTGTGCCCTTGCTATTTAAATAAAGTGCTGCCCATCTAACCCCGCAAATCTCTGTTTTCGACGGCTGATAGGCTGGCGTTAAACAGGGGAAATAAAAAAATCCACCCGCCTGGGTGGATTTTTTTGTTCATCATCCGCCTTACTGGTCCGTTCGGAACGGAGAGGCGGGTAAGCCTTCTTTGTTGTAAAGATTCGCATGAACTGGATTGTCCGCCCAGGCGTAACGCACGTACTGGGGATTAGGCACTTCATCACTCCAGACGACTACTTTGTCGCCCTCAATCCGGGCCTGGGCCCAGACAAATTTCTTATCACTGCCCGCAATGGCGAAGTCACCCAGAGGCTCGCCATCGATGGCCTGTAATCCACTGCCGACATTCGTAAAGCTGAGGTTTATTTTATTGCCCTGTATCGTAGCCGACTGAAATAGCGGCCCGGAAGCGACGATGTTTTCGTGGTAAACCAAGTTCAGGGCCGTTTGGGCCAGTCGTTCGCCCACGTCTTTTTTGTTATCGGGGTGAATGTCATTCCATTCCCCCAAGTCAATCGCCACCGCCATCGCCGTATGGGGTACCGAAAGCGTTTTCAGCTGAGCTTCCCGCATGGAGGCCCAGTTACTCTCGCCGGGCAGGTACTGGTAATCCATGTAGCCGGGTAGCTGTACGTAAAAAAGGGCAGCGATTCCTGCTGCCAGAGCCGCCGCCAGTCCTGAATCAGGGCGGGTAACAGTTGGGCATACAGCTGCGATTGTCCGGTATTCGTTTCTCCCTGATACCAACAAAACCCTTTGATTGCGTACGGAAGAATGGGAGCTACCATGGCATTAAACAAAGCCGCCGGCTGATTATTGGGATTCAGGCCCGCCTGAAACTCGCCCCGAGGCAGGGGTTTAAACACGGAACCGACTTTATACTGCCAGGTGCCTTTCAGGTCCACTGTATCAGCCCCGGCGAAAAGGCAGTAGGGTTTGTCCGGCACGAAACCGCCTCTTCCGGCCGTATTCGTCACCCGAACTACGATACTGTTTTTCCCTGCCTTCAGTACGTTCGCAGGAACGGGATAGCGTCGCTGCGGGTACTGATAGGTCGTTTTGCCAATGAGGGTTCCGTTGATGTAGAGTTCATCCGCATCCACAATCCGACCCAGAAAAACCTTAGCGGCTTTTCCCGCCATTGATGCCGGGATTTCCAGTTCCCGGCGGTACCAGACAACACCGTTTAAATCCCTGATTCCCTGATCTTCCCAGTAGCCGGGCACGTTGATCGGACGCCAGCCCTTGGAGGGATCATTGGTTTCATACCACTTCGGCGAGGCTTCCATGCCGGCATCGACTGGGACTGTGGGAACCGTAACTCTTCGCTTCAGACTTTGTACGTAGGCCGTGTCTTTATTTTTTTGCAGCGTCGCGATTGCATCGGGAAAGTTTCGAAGGCCTTCCTCACTCATCCAGGCTTCGATGGGTGTGCCACCCACGCTGGCGTTGATGATGCCGATGGGGACTTTATACCGTTGATACAGCGTTTTTGCGAAAAATAGGCGACCGCCGAAAAGGGCCGCACATCTTCACCCACGGCGGCTTTCCACTGGCCCTGCGGTAACTCGGCCTGCGGGCTTTGCAGGTTGGATAGCGTGGGCACCCAGAACTGCCGGATTTGGGGGTAGTTAGCCGTTCTGATTTCCTCCGCGTAAGTGACATCGTGAATGTTCAGCTGGTGCACCATGTTACTCTGACCGCTGCAAAACCAGACGTCTCCCAACAGAATATCCTGAATGCTAATCCGGTTACTGCCGGCAATCTCCATCTGAAAAGGACCGCCAGCGGGTAGGGCGGGTAAGGTAACCTGCCATTTGCCATCGCTTGGGGTCGTCGCTTTGTAGGTCTTGTTTTTGAAGCGTACGGTTACTTTTTCGCCGGGCTTGGCCCAGCCCCAAATCTTCAATGGTGTATCCCGTTGGAGGATCATACCATCACTAATGAACTTAGGCAGGCGAACTTGAGCGGAAGCCACTACACTGAGTAGAACAAAAAAAGGAAAGGAATTTTTCGCATCGGATGTTTATGTATTAGGTGAAAAAGGCCACGGGATGCAGCCTTTTTCGGGGTATGGTGGAGGTAAGAAAACCTAAAACTTCACGACTCCTTCGTAGGCTTTCTTGGGTTGGCCCTTTTCATCGAAGAGTAGCGGATAGTCTTTTCGACCGGGAACGGGAAAATTGTCCAGCCAGGAGTAGCGATCCGATAGATTCCAGAAGGTAATCCCCGTCAGCTTATCCCGATTTTTCCGGAATACGTCAAAAATCATTTTGTACTGAGCCACCTGCTTTTCACGCATGGTCTCGGTGAACTCGCTTTTGTCCGTTTCCCGCCGCTGGCGGCGTTCGTGTTCTTTGGCGTACACCGACAGGTCCAGTTCGGTAATCTGCACTTTCAGGCCCAGACCGGCAAACTTGTCAATCGACGCCTGAAGCTCCTGAGCCGTCGGTTCGTAAATCGACCAGTGGCCCTGCAAACCCACACCGTGAATAGGGATTTTTTTATCCGTTAGTTTTTTCAGAATCTGGTAAATACGCTCCCGTTTGCTGGCATTTTCGGTGTTGTAATCATTGTAGAAGAGCTGAGCGGTAGGGTCGGCTTCGTGGGCGTATTCGAAGGCTTTTTCGATGTAGTCTTCGCCGATGATCTCATAAAACTTCGATTTCCGATACAGGCTTGTCCCCGTATCCGGAACGGCTTCATTGACTACATCCCAGGCGTAAATCTTCCCTTTGTACCGGCCCATGACATCGGTAATATGCCGCTTGAGTCGGGCCAGCAATACCTCGCGACTGACGGTTTTTCCTTCGGCATCGGTAAAGAGCCACCGGGGCGTCTGGTTATGCCAGCAGAGCGTATGGCCGCGTAGTTTGATGTTGTTTTGCTGAGCGAAGTCCGCAATCGCATCAGCATCGGCCCAGTTGTACCGATTTTCTTCCGGGTGAATGGGACCCATTTTCATGGCATTTTCCGGCGTCATGCTGTTAAACTGAGCTTTGATCAGATCAGCTTCGGGACCGGGCTGCACCATGCGGGGGTTAACGGCGACCCCAATGGGGAAGTAGTCTTTATAGTAATCTTTTAAACCCTTTTCCGGAGCTACCAAAGCCGTTGTCAGTAGCAGGACTAGCAGTGAACGTTTACGCATAACTTAACAGGATTTAGAGGTGAACTGCCAATTAATAGTCTGTACACACGAAAACTTTACTTGTACGCATCAATGGTTTGGATCGTTCCGTCCGGATTATACTTCAGCTCCGTCACTTTCACGTTGCGAAGGTGCGTTTTGCCGGAGAGCTGTACGTCGTGGTAGAACAGGTACCATTTTTTATTTACCTCCACGATGGAGTGGTGGGTCGTCCAGCCCAGCACGGGTTTTAGCAAAATCCCCTGGTACGTGAAAGGGCCATACGGACTATCGCTGATGGCGTAACACAGGTTATGCGTATCGCCGGTGGAGTAGGAGAAGTAGTACTTGCCCTGGTACCGATGCAACCAGGCCCCTTCGAAAAAGCGTTTATCGCTATCTTTTTCCAGAAATGGTTTTCCGTTTTTGTCCAGCAGCTGAATCTCCCGAACGGGCTCGGCGAGTGTCTTCATATCCTGATTCAGACGGACAACGCGGGGGAGGTACGCTACTTCTTCCGATTTCTTCAGGGCTCCGTCCGGATGATATTCGTTGGTGTCCCAGCGTTGTAACTGACCGCCCCAGATGCCTCCGAAGTACAGATACGCCTGGCCATCCGTATCCTGAAAAACGGTCGGATCAATGCTGTATGTACCCTTAATCGGCTCCGGTTCAGCTTTGAACGGACCCGTGGGACTTTTGCTGGTTGCCACACCGATGCGGAAAATATCCTGTTTGTCTTTCGCCGGGAAATAGAGGTAGTACGTACCGTTTTTATAGGCTACATCCGGAGCCCAAAGCTGACGGCCCGCCCAGGGAACGTCTTTAAGATCCAGAGCAACGCCGTGGTCTTTGACAGGACCTCCGATTTTATCCATGGATAGCACATGGTAATCCCGCATGGCAAAGTGCCCGCCGTCGTCGTCTCTCTTGACGTTTTCCGCGTCAATATCGTGCGAAGGATAAATATAAATTTTTCCGTTGAAGACGTGAGCGGAAGGATCTGCCGTATAGATGTGCGATACGAGGGGTTGGGAAATCGGGTTTTTACCACCATTAGTCTGAGCAAAGCTGGTGAGGCTAGCTGCCATCCAGGCCGCCAGAGCCAGGGGTTTAAAGACGCGTTGCATATGGTTTAACGTTTATGAATTTCAATCTAAAAGACTTGGTGCCACGGCTGAAGTGTAGAGGCTCACTTCGCTAGACAAAACTTTTCGGTTTTGGAACTAACAACGCCAACGCTCACCGTACTACCCTAATTCGGGTCGATGAATCGTATATGCCGTATAGGGTCCCGCGTTTTCGCAACCCATCCTTACTCGAACCAGTCCATTTCCTGCCCCACGGAGCGGATTTTTTTCGCTACAAACCCGGAAAAGGGAAGCCGCTGACGTATTGGCCCAAACGCGGATACAGGGGATAAAGTCACTAGAGGTCTGTACCGCATAATTCATCGAAAGCTCAGGTTAAGACGAAGAGATATCAGGTTGGCTGTTTCGTACAGGCTGACCACGGTTAACCCTTCTTGTTGGTATGGGAATGAGCGGCTGATGGTCCGAAGAAATAGCTTTTACTGCTGTTCCAAGATCGTCAAACGGGTGTACCTCGCTGCTTTATACGTCAGATTTTAGTATCATTATTCAATAAAATAGTACAGATCACTACTCCAGCCGAGCCCAGATAACTCAACCCTGAAAAATGAAAAAGTGGTCTCATTAGCTGGAATCTAAGGTTCGTACGGGCATGCCTGATACCGATTAAAATTTTTACGAATTAACGTCTAATTTTTTTAAGTGTCTTGTTGACGCTTTAAAAAACTTTAATAGATTTGCTATTGTATTATGGCAATGAAAAATTGAATCTTCCCTATGATCCTTGAACCGCGGCAAGGAGGCCATACTATGAAAATTATCCACCTATAACCTCAATGAAGTAGTTTTTCCAGACCGATTACGCATTAATCTCTAAAACCAATTTATCTCTTTATCCTCCCGCATTTCTATTCACCTTCCAACAGGAAGGGAGGCTGGTAGTATTGGGTCCTTACCACCCAATAGAAGCGTTTCATCTTTCTGATTATCCAGTTGAGACTATGACTTTCATAGCCTCCCAGGACCTCTTTTAACTTTTTCAGCCAATGGTTTTAACGCTAAACACATGAAAGAAAAACTATTTCTATTTTTTAAAGTGTCATTCTTACACGTATTGACGCTCGGTGCACTCCCCTTATCCGCCTGGGCCGTCGTAGAAACGGAGGAGCGGCTCACGCAACCTGTACGCGAGGTAAAACGGGTCGGGAAAAAACTGACGGGCGTGGTAAAGGACGAGCAGGGACAGCCCTTACCCGGGGTAAACGTGTCGATCAAAGGTACCGTGAAAGGTACATCCACGAATGCAGACGGCGTTTACAGCATCGATGGGGTACAGGACCAGGACGTACTGGTTTTCTCGTACATCGGCTACCTCAGCAAGGAACTGAGCGTTGGCAATGCAACCGTACTGGACGTTACGCTGAGTGCCGATACCAAAGCACTCGATGAAATCGTTGTGGTTGGTTACGGTACGCAGAAGAAAGCTACTGTTACGGGTTCTATCAGTAGTATCAAAGGGGATGCCATCGTGCAGGTGCCCGTACCGAACATTACGCAGTCGCTGGCGGGACGCGTCTCGGGGGTCAGTATGCGGCCCAACGGAGGTCAACCCGGCAAGGATGATCCCGATATTCACATTCGTGGGATTGTAACGACGGGCAACAACCGACCGCTGGTCGTGGTGGATGGGGTACGGCGGGATAACATTCGTCAGGTAGACCCGGCCAGCATCGAAAGCGTAACGATTCTGAAAGATGCTGCCGCCGTAGCTCCGTACGGAATTGGGGGAGCCAACGGGGTCATTCTGATTACCACCAAACGAGGTAAATCGGGCAAGCCTCAGGTACGCCTAAGCTCTTCGTACGGGTTTCAGAATCCAACGTATCTGCCAAAAGTGCTGAATGCGAAAGATTACATGGCTTTGCAAAATGAAGCCTATCTGAATCAGAATCCGGAAGGAACGAGTCTGCCGAACGACCCTAATCTGGTGAACAATTATGACCGTTTACACGAAGAAGATCCCTGGAAATATCCGAACTCCAACTTTGTGAAGGCTTTCAACAAGAACGTTCCCATTCAGAACCACATTTTGGAACTGAGCGGCGGTACGGACAACGTTACCTATCACGCGGGGCTGAGTTATTTTGATCAGAAGGGGATTTTCGATCCGGTGGGTTACAAGCGGTACAACTACAATTTGAGCGTAGAAATGGCGGCGACCCGGACGACCAAGATTGGAATGTCCTTGCTGGGAAGTATTGAAAATACGAAAGATGTAGATGCCGACGAATCGACGTCAGGCCACTTGTTCCGTAGCTTCTATAAATTTCTTCCGACGCAAAGCCTGATTTACCCCGAAGGCGACAAGTGGGGTGAGTCGTCGGCGAGCACGCCCATTGGGGTACTCCGTTCACCCGGTTATCGCCGTAACAATGCCAATACCTTACTCGGAACCCTGTTCGTGGAGCAGCAACTTGCGAAAGGACTCAGCGTGAAAGGCGTATTCAGCTATGACCCCTGGCAGCAGAATACCAAGCTCTGGCACGTACCCTTCGTGTACCACAAGATCGACCTGACCTCCCAACCGTACACCTACACCGATGCCATTTCGTTGCAGGAAGGCATGGGACGGCCTTTCCGCTGGCTCGGCTTAGAAAATACGCGGCGTACCAATTATACCACGCAGGGGTATTTGAACTATACGGGTACGTTTGGCTCGCACGCCATTACCGGATTAGCCGTAGTAGAGATGCGGAAAACGACCCAGGAATCCATGACGACCCGACGCAACAACTTCGCCATTGGCATTGATGAGTTGAGTTTCGGGAGTTCCGACAAACTGGATTACGATAACTCCGGAACCTCTTCGACGGGTAGTGAGCTGGGCTTCGTGTATCGCTTAGGCTATACATACAAGGATAAACTGAGTCTGGAAGCCGCCGGACGTTACGACGGTCACTACTACTTTGCTCCGGGCAAACGCTGGGGATATTTCCCGGCCTTCTCAGCCGCCTGGCGAATTTCCGAGGAGTCGTTTCTGAAGGATGTAGGATTCATTAATGAATTCAAAATCAGAGGTTCCTGGGGGAAAGCGGGTATGTTGGCGGGTTCTCCCTTCCAGTACCAGGCGGGCTATGATTTACGCGGAGCGGCGTACGCCTTTGGCAATGGTACGCTGGTGCAAGCCTCTTCGGTTCCCCGGGAGCCTAACCCTTACATCACCTGGGAAATCTCCACGAAAACGGATATTGGCTTTGATCTGAATCTCTGGAATTCGCTGCTGAACGTGGAGTTTGACTACTTCCACGAAAACCGAACGGGCATGTTGCTGGCTCCTCAGGTCACCTTACCCGTTGAATACGGCTTGTCGTTGTCGCAGGAAAATAAAGGCCGCATGAACAGTGATGGCGTCGAGCTGAATATTGGCACCCGTCGTAAAATCGGCAAGGATATTGATTTCTCCGTCAACGCTAACCTGACGTATTCCATCAACCGGATGCTGGAAGTATTCCAGACGGATGCGGAAGCCCGTAACCCCAACCGGACTAAAGTGGGTCGGCAATTCGGTACACCCTACGGGTATAAGTCAATGGGTTTATTCAAGACGTCGGATGATGTCAACGGCGACGGCGTAATTGATGCCAAAGATGGCTACAACGTTACCCAATTCGGAGCCCTGCATCCGGGTGATATTCGCTACGCGGATCTGAGCGGTCCGGATGGCATTCCGGATGGGGTCATCAATGATTTTGATTTGACCGTCATTGGAAATCCCGTGTATCCCGCTCTTACGTTTGGTATTACACCGAGCATCAACTGGAAGGGATTTGACCTCTCCCTCTTTTTCCAGGGTAGTGGCAAGTCGAGCCTGAATATTCGCCAATTCCTGACGGTTCCTTTCGAGAACAACGGCAGCAATACGGGCTATGAGTACTTAGACAATCGCTGGACTCCCGAGCGTCAAAATGCCAAATATCCCCGGTCTACGCCAGCTCCGTATGCCAACAATACCAAAGACAGCGACTTCTGGATGGTCAATGCCAGCTACCTGCGTCTGAAAACGCTGAATTTCGGGTATACGCTGCCGAAATCGCTGTTAGGAAAAGCCCACATTGGCTCCGCCCGGTTGTATTTCACGACGCAAAACCTGCTCACCTTCAGCCGCATCAAACACGTCGATCCCGAGATGGGCTACACGGATCGGGAAACGGCCTATCCGGTGATGAAAGCCACGACGTTTGGAATTGATCTAACCTTTTAACTGAACCTATACGATGAATCGCTTCCTTACCAATGCAAGGGTACTTGGACTGAGCCTGTTGGTGCTTACCCTGCCCATGGCGTGCGAAACGGATAAGTTTCTGGAGAACGTCAATAAAGCCAATTTAACGGATTTGACGCAGTGGGAGTCGGAAACCAACGCGGACGTTTTCCTGAATGATGTCTATAGTCAGATTCCGAATAAGCTCAATCAAACCGAGAGCCTTGATTACTATACGGATGACTACAACATCAGTCATTACTACACCGCCGCCAACTGGCGAATCGGTATCACCATCGTTCCTTCGACTAGTACCGACAATCCCTGGGGAGGTACGCACGGGCCTACGTACGGCTACACCTGGGAGAATTTTTTCGTGAAAATCCGGAAGGTGAATACGTTCATCCAGAAGATTACGGAAAACAAAGCCAATTACTCGGAAGCCTATTACAATAAACGCATGGACGAAGCCCGGTTCCTGCGGGCGTTTTTCTACAGCGAATTTTTTGTCCACATCGGCGGCCTGCCCATTTTGACGGAACCGCTGGATCGCACCAAAATGAGCACCGAGCAATTGCAAAAGCCCCGAGAGACCTTTGCTGATACGTATAATTTTATCGTCAGTGAACTCGATCAGGTGGTAAAAAATGGGAACCTGGACGTGAAGTACAGCCTCTCCCAACGCGATGCCGGACGGGCGACCCTCGGAGCGGCCCTGGCTCTGAAAGGCTGGATAGAGCTTTTCGCGGCGAGTCCGCTGTTCAACACCGCGACGCCTTATTTATCCGATCCGGGAAAGTTTGTCCATTTCGGCAATTACGACCCTTCCCGATGGGCTAAAGCGGCGGCTACGAACAAAGCCTTTATTGATGCATACGGAAATGGTAAAAACTACAACCTGTTTCCGGATTTGAAAAACCTCTGGCGTACGGCAAATGAGTACAACTCGGAAGTAATCTGGGATCGTCAGGTGGTAGCGAACGTGGCGAATATGGGAGGCAGTTACGAAAGCCGGGGCGGCCCAACCTACGTGCTGGGCGAGTACCGTTCCTGGGGAAACTACAATCCGACGCAGGAACTGGTGGATCAGTTTGCGATGGCGAACGGTAAACCCATTACGGATCCTACCTCGGGCTATAATCCGCAAAACCCCTACGTCAACCGGGAGAAGCGGTTTTATGATTTCATTGTGTACGATGGAGCTCCCTACAAACTGGACTGGATGCCCCGGGCGGATACGATCTACACCCGTATCGATTTGACGTTACCGAACCCTGACCGTACCAATCAGATTGACCTGGCGGGTAAAACGGACGTGGGCGATTCGGGCTATTACCAGAAAAAACGGCTCAATCCCGATGCCGCTCCCGGCAATGATGCCAGTGGTCAGAATTACGTCTTCTACCGCTACGCGGAAGTACTGCTCAACTACGCCGAAGCTCAGAATGAAGCCACGGGTCCCGATGGAGGGGTATACGATGCCATCAACAAAATCCGGGCTCGTTCCGAATTGGCTCCCTTACCACAGGGCTTAACCAAAGATCAGATGCGGGAAGCCATTTACCGGGAAAGAAGGGTGGAGTTGTGTTTCGAAGATAAACGCTTCCTCGACAACAAACGCCTGGCGAAGGCCGAGGAGGTGATGGGTAAGCCCCGTCATAACATGGTCATTCGCAACGCCGTACCTGCGAATAATTCAGGGGTTTGGGTGTACACCATCGAACCCGAGAAGAAGTATACGGTTAAATTCGACAAGAAGCAGTACATGAACCCGATTCCGCAGAACGTCCTGGATCAGAATCCGGGCATCAAACAGAATCCGGGATACTAAGCGTCAGGGGAGGCCTTTCATTCTTCTGAGATGGAAGGCCTCGCTTTGCCAGGTGCTAAGTAGTTTTTCTCTTAAACGCTTCGTACGAAAGTGTCTAATGGAAAAAATGAAGCGAAATCCTTATCTCATTCTTATTGGTCATGAATCTCATCAAGCTAAACTTCTGGATCGGTCGACGGAAAAAAGGGGTGTTACTGGCCCTTTGGGCCGTCTGCCTGCCCGCAACCCTGCTGGTTGCCCAGACAACTAAAAAAGTTGCCGTCAAAACGGCCTCGCCATCGGCCAGTACCAAGCGAATTCTGGTGTTTTCGAAAACATCGGGATTTCGTCACGCGTCCATCCCGGCGGGTAAAAAAGCCCTACTCAAGCTGGGCAAGGAGCGGGGTTTTCTGGTCGATACGACGGAAAATGCAGCGGCCTTTGAGGAATCCAACCTCAAACGGTACAACGCCGTAGTCTTTTTGAGCACCACGGGCACGATTCTCGATGCCTCGCAGAAGGCCGCTTTTGAGCGGTACATTCAGGCGGGGGGCGGTTATGCCGGTATTCACGCGGCGGCCGATACGGAGCATGACTGGCCCTGGTACAATCAGCTGGTCGGGGCCTACTTTCTGAGTCACCCGCAGCAGCAGAACGCGGAGATTGAAATCCTGGATTCCAGCCATCCGTCCACCAAAATGCTCCCTAAACGCTGGAAGCGGTATGATGAATGGTATAACTACAAGAGCATTGTTCCCGAAATCAAAGTACTAGGTAACCTGGACGAGAAAACCTACAAGGGAGGCAAGAACGGCGACAATCACCCGTTCATCTGGCACCGGGATTTTGACGGCGGCAAATCCTTTTATACGGGAGGCGGCCATACGGATGAATCCTTCAGCGATACGCTTTTTCTACAGCACATCATGGGCGGGATTGAATCGGTCTGGTCTAGTCAGTTGGACTATAAAAAGGCCCACACGCACCCGTATCCCGAGGAAAACCGCTTTGTGCACGAAGTGTTGAAGGCGGGTCTGGATGAACCTACGGAACTAGCGGTACTGGACAACGGGAAGGTGCTTTTTGCGGAACGGAAAGGAGCCTTGAAACTGTACGATCCCGGCAAAAAAACGATTAAAACCGTTGCGAACTTTCCGGTGTATACCAAGTTTGAATACGGCCTGATGGGACTTAACATCGACCCTGATTTCAGGCAGAATAAATGGATTTACGTCTATTATTCACCCAGTACCGGAAATACGCCCGCCGATACTGCTCAGCACCTTTCCCGCTTTGTGTACGACGAAGGCCGCGATACGGTCATGATGAACACGGAAAAGGTCCTCTTAACCGTACCGGTCAAACGGACGGGCTGTTGCCACACGGGCGGATCGATTGCCTGGGATCGGAAAGGTAATTTATACCTGTCGACGGGCGATGATACCAATCCTTTCAACTCCAACGGCTTTGCTCCGATGGACGAACGGGCCGAACGCAGCGGCTGGGATGCCCGGTATACGTCTGCCAACACCAACGACTTACGGGGTAAAATCCTGCGTATTCATCCCGAGCCGAATGGTACGTATACCATTCCCGAGGGAAACTTGTTTGCTGCGGGAACGGAGAAAGCCCGTCCTGAAATTTACGTGATGGGCAACCGAAATCCGTATCGCATTGCGGTGGATCAGCGTACCAATTACCTCTACTGGGGCGAAGTGGGTCCGGACGCGGGGCAGAATAGCGAACAGTTCGGTCCCCGTGGTCACGATGAGGTGAATCAGGCTCGGAAAGCCGGAAACTTCGGTTGGCCGCTGTTTGTGGCCGACAACCGCCCTTACCGGGCCCGTAGTTTCGGAGATAGTACGACGAAAGCCTTGTTTGACCCGGCAAAACCCATTAATGATTCGCCCCATAATACGGGCCTGAAAGAATTGCCAGCGGCCCAGAAAGCTTTTATCTATTATCCCTACGCGGATTCGCCCGAATTCGGTCCCATTGTGGGCAAAGGAGCCCGAAACGCCATGGCCGGATCGGTGTACTATTACGACGATTATCCCGAAACGGCGGTTAAGTTTCCCCGGTACTACGACGGTAAGTTGTTTGCCTACGACTGGACGCGAGACTGGATTCACCCGGTAACCATGAATCCGAACGGCGATTACGTATCTATGGAAACGTTCATGCCCAACACGAAGTTTTCGCACGTCATCGATATGCAGTTTGCCAAGGACGGCTCTTTGTATACGATTGAATACGGTCAGCAGTGGTTTACGGCCAATGCCGATGCCCGACTGTCCCGAATCACCTACAACACCGGAAACCGCAAGCCCGTAGCGAAAGCCCTCGCTAGTAAGCTAAACGGAGCCGCCCCGCTGACGGTGAAGTTCGATGCCCGCGAATCCATCGATTACGACGGCGATGCTTTGACGTACGACTGGAATTTTGGTGGCGGAATCCCCCGGCAAAAAACCGTTACCCCAAGCGTTACCTTTCAGAAGCCGGGTACGTATCCCGTTACGCTAAAAGTAAGCGACCGACTGGGAAATTCAGCGACGACCAACCTCACCATTAAGGTAGGCAATGCTGAACCGCAGGTGGAAATTGTGTTAAAAGGCAACAAAACCTTCTACTTTCCCGATCAGCCTATTACGTACGCGGTCAACGTGAGCGACAAGGAGGATGGGAAAATCCAGCAGGGCATTACCGAAGACGAGGTGACCGTTACCATCGACTATCTCGAAGGCTTTGATAAAACCATGCTGGCTCAGGGCCATCAGGCCAATACGGGAGCTTCGACGGGCAAACGATTGATTGACTTAAGTGATTGTAAGGCCTGCCACACGGTGGATAAAAAATCAGTGGGTCCTTCGTATATGGATGTAGCCAAGAAATACCGGGGTAATGCTCAGGCCGAGCGAAAGCTGGCCAGCAAAGTAATCGCCGGTGGTGGGGGCGTATGGGGTGAACAGGCCATGAGTGCTCACCCCCAACTGAAAGAAGAAGAAGCCCTGGACATGGTGCGGTACATTCTTTCGCTGGCGAGCAGAAAGCCCGTGAATCGGCAACCCGTAGCGGGCCAGTACAAGCCCGTATCGCAGAAAAAGGACGGTTCGTACGTACTGACGGCCAGTTACACCGACAAAGGAAACGGACTGATTGGTCCCCTGACCAACTCATCTACGCTCGCCTTGCGTTCGCCGTACCTGGAAGCCGGAGCGGCGGATGGGAAAAGTGAAGTAGTGGTGTACGAGATTACGCCTAAAGTTCCTTACGCAATTGGCCTGAAATCGGGTAGTTATCTGCTGTACAAGGGGATAGACCTGACCTCTGTGAAGGAAATTACGACCTCCGTTATTGCGTCTAAAGAGCGATTTGCCGGGGGCGTCTTAGCCGTACACCTCGATTCACCCACGGGGCCCTTGGTAGGAGAAGTGGCGGTGCCTCAGGATAATAAGGGCGAATTGAAGATTCCGCTCCGGCAGGAGATGACGGGTATCCATCCCCTATACTTTGTCTTCAAAAATCCGTCTGCCGGGCAGAAACCTTTGTTTGCCTTCAATAAAATTAATTTTCTCGCTTCCAACTAAGGCTTCAGGCCCCGGAGAGTCATCGGACATTACGGGGCCTGATGCGTTCTGAGGATTCGTACCATTTTGGCTACAGGATTCTCCAGTTTTACTACAAGCCCAAACGGTAGGTAGCGGAGCTTTGTCTTTCGAAAGATGAAACGAAAAGAAATGACAAAGACGATTTTTATTACGGGTGCTTCGGCGGGGATTGGTAAGGCTACGGCAAAATTATTCGCGAGTAAAGGCTGGAAGGTCATTGCAACCATGCGTAAGCCGGAACTGGAGCAGGAGCTAACGCAACTCGATCAGGTGACGCTCCTGCCGCTGGACGTAACCAATCCCGAACAGATCAAAGCAACGACCCAGCAGGCCCTGGCACTGGGCGACATTGACGTCGTGTTCAACAATGCCGGGTACGCCTTGCTGGGAGCCCTGGAGGCCATTGCCGACGAGGAGCTGGTTCGGCAGATGGATACTAATTTTCTGGGCGTAGTTCGGGTGACGCAGGCGTTCATTCCGTACTTCCGCGAGCGAAAAAGCGGCCTGTTCATTACGACTGGCTCGTCGGCGGGTTTGATGGCCTTCCCGGTAAGTTCCATGTACGACGCCAGCAAATGGGCCCTGGAAGGCTGGAGCGAAAGCCTGTCCTTCGAATTGAACGCCTTAGGAATCGGTATTAAAACCATTGAACCCGGTATGGTAGCCACCGAAATCCAGAACCGATCCGTGATGGCCTCGCATCCGGATTACGATACGCTGTTGCACAAGTTTATGACGGCCATCACGTCTAGTCCCAACGGTTCTACGGCCGAGCAGATCGCGGAAGTGGTCTACGAAGCCGCTACTGATGGAACGAATACGTTGCGGTACGTGTGCGGCGAAGACGCCAAAGCCTTGTATGCCCAGCGGCTGGCTGTGGGGGACGAGGCCTTCCGGGAGGTAATCAAGCAAATGATTACTAAAATTTAACTGGATTCAGGAATTACTGGGTCGGTATTTCGGGTTACACCGAAGTATCGACCCTCTATTTATCAAACCATGAAAGGGGAACTTAAGCCTAAACCACGCGTCTTCCATTCCATCTCCGACTTACACCGGACGTTTGGTTTGCCGCAGCCCAGCCACCCGCTCATCAGTCTGTTGGAGTATAGCAAAGTCCAGCTGACTGCGGCCATGCTGACGCCCACGTTTTTGATGGATTTCTACCACATCACCTTCAACGCATCAGCGGGGTGTTCGATGAGATACGGCCAGACCACCTACGATTTCGATGAAGGGGACTCTTTTCACGGCACCGGGGCAGCCCCTGTCCGCCGTTGAAACGCCCGTGGCGACGATGGGCTTTACGCTGCTGATTCATCCCGATTTTCTACGGAATTATCCGCTGGATACCAAAATTAAAAACTACGGGTTTTTCTCGTACGCCGTTAACGAGTCATTACACCTTTCCGACAAGGAAAAGACCATCATTACGTCCATTGCCCGGAATATTGGTGACGAACTGGAAACGTCCATTGACGATGTCAGTCAGGATGTACTGATCTCCTTACTGGAATTGCTACTAAACTATAGTCAGCGATTTCACAAACGCCAGTTTATTACCCGAAAGCCCATCAACAACGCCTTGCTGGAACAGCTAGACCGGATTTTACACCAGTATTTCAACGATAAAACGGCTTTATTACAGGGCTTGCCGACCGTTCATTTTCTGGCGGAGCAACTGAATGTATCACCCCGCTACCTCGGCGATATGTTGCGTACGCTAACGGGTCATAATACCCAGCAACATATTCATTTAAAGCTGATTGAAAAAGCGAAGGAAATACTCACCCTCAGTAACCTGACGGTAGGAGAGATCGCCTATCAACTGGGATTTGAACACCCGCAGTCGTTCAGTAAACTGTTTAAATCAAAAACCAATCTGTCTCCGCTGGAATTCAGAGCGAGTTTTAATTGAAGCTGGTGGTAGGAAAGTGAATTGAAAATCAGTGTAATGCTGGCCCATAAAAGCGTCAACTTTCTAACAATCCCTAAGCTAACCAGCGGACCGTTCCGGAGGTATTTCACGGGCGAATAACCGTTTGAATTCCAACGGGGAAACGTTTGTTTTAATCTTGAATAATTTGCTAAAGGATTGTGGATGCTCGAAACCTAATTCATACGCTACTTCGCTGATCGACAACGTACTCGCTGACAGTTTTTCTTTGGCTATTTCAATGAGTTTGCCGTGAATATGCTGTTGGGCATTTTGTCCGGTCAGCGAACGAAGCAGATCACTCAAATAAGTGGGCGAGTAGTGTAACTGCTCAGCCAGATACTGAACGGTAGGAATGCCCGAACGTAAAGCCGTTCCGTCGTAAAAATAGCGATTCAGCAGCTCTTCTAGTTTGGGAAGCAACTCGTGGCTGATGGGTTTACGCGTGATAAACTGACGCCTGTAAAACCGATCAGCGTACGTGAGCAGGAGGTCAATTTGGGCAATGATCACTTCCTGGCTCAAGTCATCGATCCGACTGTTTAGCTCCTCTTCCATATGTTTAAAGACGGAGAGAATCGTCGTTTTTTCCTGGTCGGAAAGGTGCAGGGCTTCCGTAAGGGAATAGGAGAAAAAGCCATACTTCCGGATCTTTGAAGCAAGGGGAAAACCCTGTAGGAAGTCCGGGTGAATGAGCAGGGCATACCCCGCGTGATCGGTCGGTTCCCGATCCCGCCCCATGAGTTGATTCGGAGCCGCAAACAGCATACTTCCTTCGTCAAAATCATAATAACCCTGACCGTACCTGACTTTTCCGCTGCATTGCGTGATGAACGTAATCTTATAAAAGCTCAGCACATCATACTGGGGAAGTTTATTCGTATCAAACTGCTGATTCGTATTGTCCAGTAAACTAATCAGCGGATGCAGGGGCTTGGGCAAACCTAAGTACCGGTGCACCTCCGCAATGGATTCGAGTTTGATTGGAGTAGGGTGGTTCATTGTACAAGATAAACGTTGGGTTTAAATAGTTCCGTTTTTCGTCTCACGGGCATTGTTAACTAGTAGCACCGGTCCTTTCGGGAGAATTTCATGTTCGGACGATTAACTAACAATTAATTATTGGCGAGTTAGTGTAGTCGACGACATAAACCCGATTCCCGTCCTATCACATTCCATGTCGGAATTCCAT
>NZ_NMPS01000043.1:0-1231 GCF_002261125.1 Siphonobacter sp. BAB-5385
GATGGTGTAGAACTGACTAGCGTTAATGCCGTTTCCGTTTTGATCCGTCGAGAGTACGTTCGACGTTGACCAACCCGTATTGGCCTGATAGGTGTTTCCCGAAAAGGTCATTACGGCCTTATACCGTACGACCTGACTGCCGCCATTTTTCGCAGGGATCGCATTTACCGTGAAGGTTTTGCCTCCACTACCGTTCGTACCCGTCGTGATGCTTGCAATTCGAGGGTAATCCGCGTTCGCGTAATTGAAATTCGTCTGCGGAGCATCGACGTTGTAGGCCGATGAGCAGTTGGCATAGAACGTCCAGGCTGTTCCCTGATCCGCCGTGACCTGCGGATTAATCACAAAATCCAGCTTGTCCCCTGCAATCACTGCAATGCTTCCCGCCGTACGCCAGCTCGTTGCCGTGTAGGCATTCACCACTACTCCGTTTTTGCGGACGCTCAGCTTATCCGGGATAAGCCCCGAATCAAACATGTAGTTAACCGTTCCTGCCTTGGTGACCGTGTAGGACTTTGTCGTAACCTGATTACCACCCGAGGCCGCATCCGTTACATTACAGATCGCATCTGACGTACCACCGCTGGGCATCGTGATCGACTTGGGCTCACCCGCAGGACCGTACGCATTGTTTTTAAACACCTGGGGGCGGTACGTGTAGGTTTTCCCAGGCGTCAGATTCGTGTTCGTATAACTAGTGCCGCTGTTTCCTGCCGCAATGGCTACGTTGTAGGTAGCCCCGTTATCCTCACTCCGATAGAAATCCAGTCGCGTATAATTGGTATTGTTAGCCGAGTAATTAATGGTAGCCGACGTACCATCTGCTGACGCCGTGATGCTCGTGATAACCGGAGCATATACGGGATCAGCTACGTTAGTCAGCGAAACCGGGCCAAAGACCTGCTTAGCCGATGGGGGCTTGGTACCCTGACGGCCAATCCGGATTTTACGGGCGTTGTAATCATTAATAGCCGTAAACGTGACGCTTTGCTGACCGGGAGCAGAGACAAATACGTACTGCGTAGATGTCCAGCTACCACTCGAAGCCGTTGCGTTGGGATCGGATGAAATCTCGACTACCACTTCCCCGCCTTCGTCTTGCGTAGTGAAATCCACCTTGATGCTATTGCTGCCATTAAGCGGCGTGAGCACCACGTTGATGACCGGTAGGTACGCATCCACGGTAATGGGCCGGGTGATTTCAATCTGTTTCGAGAAGGGGGTATAGGCT
>NZ_NMPS01000044.1:0-1234 GCF_002261125.1 Siphonobacter sp. BAB-5385
GATGGTGTAGAACTGACTAGCGTTAATGCCGTTGCCCCGATAATCCGTGGAGAGTACGTTTGAAGTCGACCACCCGGACGCATCCTGATAGGTATTGCCCGAAAACGTCATTATCGCTTTGTAGCGAACAATAGGACTTCCCGAATTTTTCGCAGGGATCGCGTTTACCGTAAACGTTTTACCGCCTGTGCTATTGGTTCCCGTCGTGATGCTCGCAATCCGGGGATAATCTGCGTTAGCGTAGGCAAAATTCGTCTGCGGCTGATCGACGTTATACGGGGTCGAACAGTTGATGTAGATCGTCCAGGCCGTGCCCTGATCGGCTGTTACGCCCGGATTAATGACAAAGTCTAGCTTATCGCCCGCGATCACTGCAACACTGCCCGCCGTTCGCCAACTGGATGCTGTGTGCTCTGCTACTGTAACGCCGTTCTTTCGTACGGTTAATTTATCCGGAATAAGTCCAGTATCGATCATGTAATTGATCGTGCCGGGCTTAGTAACCGTGTAGGTTTTGGTTGTAACCTGATTACCACCCGTCGCCGCGTCCGTTACATTACAGATCGCATCGACCACGCCAGTGGATGGCATGGTAATTGACTTGGGCTCCCCTGCAGGGCCGTAGGCTCCGTTTTTGAAAACCTGCGGGCGGTACGTATAGGTCTTTCCGGGAGTCAGGTTTTGATCCGTGTAGCTCGTACCCGAATTCCCCGCCGACATCGACACGTTGTAAGTCGCTCCGTTGTCTTCGCTCCGATAGAGATCTAGCCGGGTGTAATTCGCATTGTTGGCCGAATAGTTAATCGTAGCCGCCGTACCTGCAGCATTGGCCGTAATACTCGTAATGACCGGAGCGTAGACGGGATCAGCAACCGCGGTGAGCGAAACCGGGCCATATACCTGTACAGGGGCGGGTGTTTTCCCTGATCCTTTGCGGCTTATTTTGATCCGTCGAGCGATATAATCATTAATACCCGTAAAGGTCAAGCTCTGCGGGCCTGCCGCTGACAAAGTGAGTGTTTGGGCTCCGGTCCAAGTCCCACTCGAAGCCGTCGCGTTCGGGTCCGAGGAAATTTCGACAACCGCTTCTCCACCAGCATCCTGGGTTGTGAAGTCTACCTTAATGGCATTACTGCCGTTCAAGGGGGTCAGGACTACATTGATCACCGGTAGGTACGCATCCACGGTAATGGGACGAGTAATTTCAATCTGTTTCGAGAAGGGGGTATAGGCT
>NZ_NMPS01000045.1:0-5736 GCF_002261125.1 Siphonobacter sp. BAB-5385
TCCCCCTTGTCAAGCCTACTTTGAAAATATTTACTGACCTTTTTGAATCTCCCCTGATTTCCAGAAGTTTAGCTGCCTAAAATTCCTGAAACTTTTTTACAGCCCCTCAGTTACCCAAGCAAATCCCTAAATGCTGCCTTTTAGAGCACTTCTTCGGCTCTTTCGCCCGGTTTCTTTCACTTTCTGCGGCCTTATTCCTTCACACCTTTACTTTCTTCTGTCTACCTTATAAATACTGTGTGTATTATAACTTCATTGCATAGGTGATGACTTGCCTATTCAGCTATATACATACTAGAAGAAGGCGGACTGGTATTCCCTGCCCGCCTTCTTCTAGTATATATGATAGTATAGGGAATCAGTCTTTATAAATGTCTACCCTAAACGAGCCATCTGATTGGATGTATCCTCGATACATTCCTTCTGAATTGAAAGGCATCGAGAAATTCCCTTTGGCATCCAAGGCTATTACGCCGCCTTCGCCTCCGCGTTCAACCAGCTTTTGATTCACTACTTCTTTGGCAGCCTCTTGTACGGATAGTCCTTTATAATGCATGAGGGCTGCAATGTCATACGCAACGACGGATCGGATGAAGTATTCACCATGCCCCGTAGCCGAAACCGCACACGTATTATTATCTGCATAGGTACCGGCACCGATGATCGGGGCGTCCCCTACCCTGCCGTATCGCTTATTGGTCATTCCCCCCGTGGATGTGCCAGCAGCCAAGTTTCCGTATTGGTCCAATGCTACACAGCCGACCGTACCAAATTTTTTCCCTTCCGTGAAGATTAACTCTTCGGCCCGACTGCTGGCATTCTTAGGAGCCTTTGCTGGTTTCTTTGGTGCTTCTTCAGTATGATCCAGTTTGACCTTCTCTTCCTTTATCGCTTTTTGCAACGCCTGCCATCGGCTTTCGGTGTAGAAATAGCTGGGGTCAACGATGGTGAGTCCTTTATCTTTGGCGAAGGTTTCAGCTCCTTTACCGATCAGCATCACGTGTTCAGATTTTTCCATCACGGCCCGAGCTGCCGAGATAGGATTGCGAATGGTGGTTACGCTCGCTACTGCTCCTGCTTTAAGCGTCTTGCCATCCATGACTGCAGCATCGAGCTCATTTTTGCCTTCGTGGGTAAATACGGCTCCCTTTCCCGCATTGAATAACGGAGAATCTTCCATCACATGAATGGTGGCCTCTACGGCATCCAGACTCGTTCCTCCTTTTTTAAGTGTAGCATAGCCTGCCTGTAAAGCCTGTTCCAGTACTTCGCGGTACGCCTTTTCTTTCTCAGCCGTCATATTCTGCCGGGTAATGGTTCCGGCTCCGCCGTGTAAGACCAAGGTTATTTTAGAAGGATCAGGACTTTGGGCAAAGGCCGTGGTACTAAATAATAGGAATAACCATTTTTTCATGGGAAGCAGATTTAGGTAAAACAAAGACGGTCTCTTCTATATATACTAGGAAGAACTCAAACGCGAAGGAATATCTTCTTTTGATAGAGTATATATAGGAAGAGCCACTTCATCAAAATCATTCCGGCTACGGTCAGGACTGCTTTTAAGGGTTCAGACGTTAGTTGATGGATCAGGCCTCCGAAGAAGAAGTCTGCGATGTGTTCAAAGTTAATGATTAAAACCGCCAGGTAGATCAAGATAGAGTTCATGCCGATCACGGTAAATAGAATCGTCCCTTTCTGATACTGCCTGACATCAATGATCCAGTAAAACAGAGCCAACAGCAGCAGGCTGCAGCCGCCCGTGACGAGTACGAAAGAGCTGGTCCATAAATTCTTGTTTATGGGGAATATATTATCCCAAAGCCAGCCCAGTACTAAAAAGGCTACTCCCACACCAATCAGGGTTTTCATTTTCTGTCCGGCGGTAGACGTATACTCTTTTAAAAGGGCACCGGCGTACATTCCTAACAGGGCGTTACAGATAGCAGGGACGGTAGAAAGTAAGCCTTCCGGATCGTGAATGGTCAAATAGAGTTTCCCCGGTACTAACAGTCGATCTACGTAACCCGGCAGACTGCATGCCATGGTTAGAACGCCCGCACCGCATCCGGGTACGGGAATGAGCATCAACGCAGCCCAGTAGCCGAGCAAGATTCCGAAGAACCAGAAGTACTGAGCCCGTCGATTAGCGTATACGTAGATTAACTGGGCAAACATACCCGCCAGCCCAATTCGTCCGAGAACACTACAGAACCGAATTTCCTCCACGGGCTTTACGAACAATCCATTGTTATAGATGATGCCGAACATGACCAAGGTGATTCCCCGCGTAATAATTTTACGGGCTAATGGACCTTTGTCGTCCCCTTTCTGCAGCCGGCTTCCAATGGAAAACGGGGTGGAGACTCCTGCCATGAATAGGAAAAGGGGGAAGATCAGGTCGTAAAACCGAAAGCCATTCCACTCCGGATGCGTAAACTGGTCCGCCATGAAGGCAGCCCACCCCCAGGTCGTCGTCTTGGCCAGGGCATAGAAGATTTCATCCCCGCCCATAATCCAAAACATATCAAAGCCACGTAAGGTATCCAGCGATAAAAGGCGTTTGACGGGCACGGGCTGGGCAACGGCAGGTTCCGGAACGGTAGATGCAAGAGACATAGAGGGGCAGTTAAGGAGTCTGGCCTTGGGCGGTTAAATATGGGCAAAAAGGCTCTGAATACCTATATATACCGTCGTTTCATTTTAAATTTCAGTATTAAATGCATTCATTTATTCTATATACCGAATTTTCTATGGATAAGCCTATCTCACAACTATAACCCTATAGTATCGAAAAAGCCCGTAGATATCTCTACGGGCCTTCACCAATTGTACGAATGGAAACAGATTACTTGACTTTGAAGTCAACCATGGTATCTGCCCAGCTCATACTTACTGTACCGGAGTTGGCTACCTTGATTGTAAACTTCTCAGTCATTTGAGGAGCCTTGCGAGCCGGTACTTTCACGCGAAGAGCGTCGTCAGCCTCCTTATAGTTGTAAGCTCCCCATTGTTCGGCCGTTTTGTTAAAGATGATCGTCCATTCTTTTTCACCGGGAATCGTAAACAGCGAATACTTACCCGCAGGCAGTGCTTTACCTTCTACTTTCAGATCGCCGGATGTTTCAAAGATGGTAGCTTCGTTAGCTCCCGTACGCCATACCTTTCCGTAGGGTGCGATTTTTTCCTCTTTCCAGACATCGCGACCTTTTACGGAAGGCTGTGAATAATCGATGGTAATGGTTTTTCCATTTACCTTACCCATAGCCTGAGCCGGAGGGCTAGGACGTTTTGACTTGTCCTGCGGCTGGTTTTGGGCAAATACGAGGCTAGTCAATGCAAAGAATGCTACAAAGAAGGTTAAAAGGGCTTTTTTCATGTGATGCAAATAGTTAAGACCTACGAAAAACGGGCATTCTGGACAAATGTTCAGAATTTAACCCGGTTTTTTTTAATGTGAGACAAGTACGTGCCAAAGTTTTCAAGCATTTTCGCAATTACAAGCGTTGACTTAGGGAAACACCATTCCTCTACGCCTTCCACATCATTCACCAAGCTTTACCTGTAATGAAAGTATTGATTCAAGCTGCCTTGTGCTGCGTACTGGGAACGACACTCGTACACGCCCAGAAACCCAAGAAAGCCAGCTCCTCTCCAACCCTGCCCGAATTTAATCTTAAAGTAGAAGAAGTAGGGAAGCACGTTCGATTTCTGGCCGCCGACGAAATGCTGGGACGTCGTACGGGTGAGATTACCAATAATGTAGCCGCCCGATACATTGCCGAACAGTATCGGAGTCTGGGCCTTAAGCCCGCCGGTTCGGATTATCTGCAGTCTGTAGCTTTGGAAAAAGTAAGTCCTGGCAATCGGGGTTATCTCACTTACGGAGCGGATACACTCAAGGTTAAACAACACTTCATCAGCTTTTCGGGCGAACCCGCCACGTTCAACAATGTACCTGTTGTGTTTGCGGCCTATGGTACGGAAAATGATTACCAGGGCCTGGATGTAAAAGGAAAAATTGTTGTAGCCCAGTTTGGTACAGCGGATGCCAAGTCGCCCATGCAGGGCTTTGAAACCGCTGAACAGAAAACCAAATGGGCCACGGACCGGGGAGCCGTTGGACTCATTGAAGTATTACCTCCGCAACTGCCCTGGCAAACGGTAGCGAATTACTTTGGTCGGGAACAGGTGCGTGTGGCTACCGAATCCAACAAGAAATCTCAAATCCCGCATTTGTGGCTGGGCGGAGCCGCCAGCAAAGGCTTCAATCGTGATCAGGTGAAGCAATTGTCCGGACAAACGCCGAGTCAGGATAAAAAGCCTATTCGTTCGTACAACGTGGCGGCAGTACTGGAAGGTACGGACCCGGTTCTGAAGAACGAGTACGTCATTCTCTCCGCTCACTTTGATCACGTGGGAACGGGTAAAAACGGCGGTGGAAATTTCACGGAAGCAGATAGTATTTTTAATGGTACGCGGGATAATGCCTTTGGTACGGCTGCCGTCCTCGAAGCGGCTTCTACCCTTTCGAAAGTGAAACCGAAGCGTTCCATTCTGTTCCTGAATTTCACGGGTGAAGAATTAGGACTACTGGGTAGCAAGTATTACGCCGAGCACCCCTTGGTACCGATGAAATCCTGCATCTATAATTTGAACTGCGATGGAGCAGGTTATAATGATACGACACTCGTTACGGTGATTGGACTTGAACGTACGGGTACGCAGGCAGAATTTGAAACGGCGGCTAAAGCCTTTGGATTAAAAGTCAACGCGGATCCGGCTCCCGAGCAGGGACTGTTTGATCGTTCGGACAATGTAAACTTCGCAGCGAAGGGTATTCCGGCTCCAACGATTGCTCCGGGCTTTACCAAATTTGATGCGGATCTGTTTAAGTTCTATCACCAGGTAACCGACAATCCAGATTCGATTAGCTATCCCTACCTGCTCAAGTACTGTCAGACCTACGCCTACGTAGCCCGGCTTATTGCCAATAGGGCTACGCGACCCCAGTGGGTGAAAGGCGATAAGTACGAAGCCGCCAGCCAGGCCCTGTACGGGAAATAACATTTTTATATACGTAAAACGGAGAGCCGGTTTTCTGCGATAGAAAACCGGCTCTCCGTTTTTTAAAGATACTCATGTAAACAAAATGTATAATTATTAGTTGTTGCTATTCCTTACGCTATTCACGCGAGTAGAACTTAGTTAATACTGGAGTTATTCAACCGAACCTTACCTTTTGTTTAGCCTATAAATTTGATAGTTTTTCGTTTACTGATTAAGACTATCATGATCGATTTTAGAACAACTGCTACCCTCTTCAGCTTCTTACTACTCTTTGTTTTACGCTTAAATTATCGACTTATCCACGCTTCAACCCGCAACCCAATTCACTCATTATGAATACAGTACCTTATTGACATACGCTCTAGTGAACTTCCCGAAAATCCAGGCTATTTTCTTTTTGCGTAAGTAAAAGAACATTACTGTTTCAAAGCTTTAGAAGCATATATCTCTTTAACTATTTTGATTTAAAATAAAAAGAATCAAAGAAGTATAGAAGATTGCTTATAAATGCTTTTGATTTTGTAAAGGCTTGTTAAAAATAGTCTATACTTGTAGTTAGGACTTGTCCTACTATACCGCCACATAGTTAATCGTATTCCTGCGTTTAACTACACTTTAACATATTCGATGAGCTTTCAACACACGTATGTAGTCATCATGGCCGGGGGC
>NZ_NMPS01000046.1:0-112658 GCF_002261125.1 Siphonobacter sp. BAB-5385
GGGCGGCTCCTTTGAAGGGCTGCCCGGTTTACTTACCTACAATCATGGAATTACTGCTCTCACGAAAAGCGAAAAACGACAAGGCGACGATCGCAAAATTGTCCGTCGACGGATTGTTTGAATGCTACACGCTGGAAGATAAGGATCGGGGTCTTAGAAAGGATATGCCGCTGGACCGTATCAAAAAAATCAAGGTTCATGGGCAAACGGCTATTCCGATAGGTCGCTATCGAGTGAAATTGACTTATTCGAACCGCTTCAAACGCATCTTGCCTGAGATCGAAAATGTTCCTGGCTATTTAGGTATCCGGATTCATTCCGGTAATAAATCCAGCCATACGGAAGGTTGTCCGTTGACAGGAGCCTGGAATGGAAAGGACGCAGACTGGATTTCTGATAGTCGGAAAGCCTTTGATAAGCTTTTTGTTCAACTAGAATCCGCCGACAAACGCAAGGAGGAGATATGGATAACAATAGAATCCGGATACGGAGACTCCATACAGGAAACGATAGCCATGAATCAGGTACTTGTCTCCGCTACAAATTTCTTAGAGGCCAGGCCGGATTCGCTAATGGCTTAAACCCACACATCAAACAACGCCGCCGCAATGGAAAAGGAGCTGAGGGATTTACTAATACTGTCTTTTATTGGCGTAACGCTGGGTGCATTGGTAAACTTGTTTGTGGTGTCTGAAGATCAAGCGTACCAAACGAACCGCTCACTCCTGAAAGAATTTGCCTTGTCTTATGCAGTCGGCTACTATGCTGGTTTCATCATTTACGTGTTAAGCTGGAAACAGTCGATCATTATTATTACTGCAGCCAGTTTCTCGCTCATGGGTAGCAAGGGAGCTCGCCTGGCCAAGAGTATGACCTGGGCGAAAATGAAGGCAGAAATTCAACGTGTTTTTTTCTCCAAAACTGAATAACCATGGTACAAGTGCTAGGCTTTGTGTTGCTGGCTGTAGCCTCTATTGTTACGTATCGAGTGCTACGAGCCCTGTTGAAGTTTGACCCAAAAATGCCCAAGCTTCACCGGTTGGGCTGGGCCATATTTATCGTGTTAACGTTCGTCACCGGAGTCTCTGGTGTCTTTCTGTTATCGGGCTGGAATGTAATGAAGGATCAGCCCGTCGAATTTGTCTATATGGCTACCAATGCATTTGTAGCGGTGATCGGTCTGGCGTTTAATCAATTTTTGAAGGACTATTCAGAGAAAAAAGGCGATGAAAAGCTAGGGGTCAATCAAACTCACCCTTGCGACTAGTCGCGTATAACATTCCAGAACTTAAATCTATGAAACAGAAAATTCCAGTGCTCTGGACCGTCGACGGGGGCGGCATGAGGGGCTATATGGTCGCTATAGTTCACGACTACCTACAAAGCAAGTTACCCCGTCCGCTTTCGCATTACATTACGATCGTGGCCGGGGCCTCGACCGGGCAGGGAATTTCTTCCCTGATTCGGGCCGAGGAAAAGGATCAGCAGGGATGGTACGAGCAGCACGGCCCACTGATCTTTACCCGGAAAAAACTGGCAACCCGCATCCGGGTGTTCGCGGGTCAGTTTGGATTGGTGGGATACAAGTATGGTAAAGCGTATTTGCACGAGCAATTAAAGAAAGCTTTCAAAGGATTAGCACTTTCCGACGTCCGTCCGACGCTGGCCATGGCCTACAATCCGGATACGGACCAGGTATGGGTGATGAGTTCAGAAAAAGCGAAACTGGATCCTGATTTTGATTTCGATCTGGCGGACGCTACGCTGGGCAGTATGGCAGCCCCAACGTATTTTGAACCTGCGGAGGTTACCTCGAAAGCAGGAAATAAGTATACGTTGATCGACGGGGGCGTGTTCGCTGCTAACCCAACACTGATGACGCTGGCGGAATACTTCAAGTCCCATAAAGATTGTAAGGAACTGCCGTACGTAATCAGCTGGGGCACGGGAGCGAGAAGGGTAAAAAAAGTACATTGGTGGGTAAGATGGCTCTGATGATGGTGGAATCGATCATCGGTATTCAGATGTCGGGCTCCTTCCAGGTGGTGGACTTCATCGTCAATCTACTGTATTGGTTTTTCGATTCCGAAGAGCGGTACATCCGGTTAGATTTTGATTCACCCGGTATCAAGATGGACGATGCAAGCCCGGAAGCCATGGCTAAGATGAAAGCAGTAGCAGAAAAGTTTATAGAGGATAACCAGAATCTACTTGATAGAATAGTAGCCTTGCTGCAAGGCGATCAGACAGTAAAGTAGTACTGACCTGTTCTAAATACATTAGGAAGTTCTAAAAGTAATATAATTAGGGCTTTCTAATGTGTTGTATTTTTTCAAGAATTTTAGTCTAAAAGGTATAATTAGCCCAGTATGTAATTTTTTTACCTTTTAAGTGCGTAAGTATTTGAAAATCAGAAAAATATTGAAAATAACTAATAGTTTGTACAAAACACAGATTTGCAAGAGACTCAGGATATTTTATTTGTACATGGCATAGCTTAACCGTACTTTTACAACCGGTGCCGTCATCTTCTGAAAAACGATGGTATGGTACCAACCGAACCTCTTTAGGGGTTAATAAAAAACGATCCCTTAAAGAGATCGTTTCTCAGGAGGGTTAAACTCCAGTCACATGGAACCAAAACCCAATAGTAAGCTTAAACATTTCTTTGAAATTTTTAAGCTATCAATTCCGTTGATTACAGCTATAATCAACACGTTTAATCTGGTGTTGCCGTTCATTTTGAACAAGTAACACTAAAAGCCCTGCTGGATTGACCCCAGTAGGGCTTTTTATTAGATTCAAGTCATTACTTGAAATGTAATAAATTATTACATCAAAGGTATATGATTAAGATTATAGATATAATGAAATTATATACTTTTTTTAATTGAAGTTAAAAAAAATATGCATAATGTGTTGATAATCAACATAATGCGTTGTTGATGTGAATTTGTATGGTTATGATTACGTTACATATATCATAATAGATAGTAAGTTTTAATGACTCCCATCAACTCGACGTAATCGAAGATTTTTACTGTTAACTCAAAATGGAAGTAGAATTTTACACTTGATTTTATTTATCAAATTGTAATTGCCAAGTTTTTGAGGATAAGTTAAACTATTTTAAATGACCTCAGCCAAGAGAATTGATTATGTTATAATCTTTAAATGTATGAGATTTCGAAACTTTATTAATTAGTAAATCGTGTGATAGTAAAAAAAACAACTGTTCCACGTGAATCATTAAGTGCTGGTATTCAGCGTTATTGCCGGGTTAATGTCGTGGAACAGGGTAGAAAACGTCTTTGACCGCTATGTTTAACTGGTAAAAGGGCGAGTTGATGTGTTATTTTTGAAGTGGAAGTCAGAAACACCTGATGATTGTCAACGACGCTTAATGGCTTCCGCACTACTGCCGTAGAAGTAGGTCATAAAAAACGACCCACTCGAAAGCAGGTCGTTTTCAATTGTTGGGGGCAATTCATATTTATATGAAAAACCCAATCGGTAAGCGGCTGAACAGCTTTATCAAGAGAAATCAGCCGTTGATCACAGTAGTGATCTCAATTGCAGAACTGTCAATTAGCCTAATCTTAGTGTATCAGCACTAAAATTATTTGAACAGTTCCTAAAACCACCGACTAGCACTCGGTGGTTTTTTCTTTTATGTACCCAAGGATATAGTAATCACCTTAGATAGACCAAGCTCAACCTATTGAACGGATAGTCAATGTAATTTGAATGTAAATTCAATGTAATTCGAACGCAAATGTAAAGTAAGTGCGATGAATTACCTGCAGAAAGCCTATGAAAAACCTATTAAAAGGAGTGAAAAGGGCCCCAAAAGTGGTTCAAAAGGGTCTCAAAAATAGGCTTTTTTGAAATTGCTAAAATAGTATACAAATAAAAAGAAATAATATATTTCCTTTTTATTTTGTTATACTTACATTTGTAGAAAAACAATTATGACTAATGTAAAGCACTTAAACGTCACGCTGATTTCGGGTAACTTACTTTCACTCGATTTTACTGTTCAGGGCGGCATGGTTAATCAAACTGTATTTGATGAGCCATTTACGATTCAGGAGAAGGACGGTGTTACTGGCATTTACATCGATTCTGTGTATTATGAAAGTTACGCTCCAATCTTGAAAGAATTTTGGGGGGTACAGATTCCGGAAGGAGAAGCGGCCTTTTTCTCAATCTCTACGGAAACCGCTCAGCAAATTCAAGATTTCGTCTCGAAACTCGGTTAAAGGCATATTTTTGCCGGATGAACTGGCCGGAACGATACAAACGATTCAAAAAGCACTACGGGCTTACTAATAAAAAGGTAGCGGAGCTCATCGGTAATACGGAGGATTCCGTACGGGTGATCACCCGGTCAGACGAATCGTTTCCAGCCTGGGCGAAACTGGCCATTATCATTTTCGAACGAGAACATATTGATAAGGAATAGCCCGGCAAGTGCTGGGCTATTTTAATAAAAATAAGATAATATGAAAAATTACTTACTAGTAGGATTAATTGCATCTACTTTTATAATGTTGGGAGCAGTAGCTATATACGCTATGCAATTCCATAATCATACTTTTTCAAATAGCCCAGAAAATTGGGGACAATTTGGGGATTATATGAATGTATTTGTGAGCATTTCAAGTCTAATTTTGTTATCAACATTAACGCTTTACATTCATAAAAGTGAAGATGCAAGAGCCTCACAAGCTGAAAAGCAAGAAAAAGAACGTAATAGACCGATATTAATATTTTATATAGAAGATGGCGGAGTATGGGCTATTAAAAATGTAGGTAATAGTGTGGCACTAAACATTTTTATTAAAGAAACTACCGGCAATGAAAAAGAAACCTCCCAAAGAAAAATTTATTCATTAATGCCAGGCCAAGGTATAGGTTTAAGATTCGCTTCTAATGTTGTAAAATGGGAATCGACTTATTACGATATTTTAGGAAATATAATCAGTTCGATTTGTATTAACGACCAAACAGAAATACTAGATGGTAAGAAAATATTACCTTGCCATGAAGGAAAGTATAGTCGGATGCCAGCAGATTATACATATAATATTAAATATTTATAACCGTTAATCTCCAAAGATGGCGTCGTGGGCATCGTCCTGCCCTTCCAGGTCAAAGCTGTTAAGGTAACGCTGGGTAGTGGCTAAGCTGGAGTGCCCCAGCATCAAACGAATCCCATCGATCGTAATATTCTTCTTTTCTTTCATCATCCTTCTGGCCTTGTCAGCGAATGAATGCCGGGCGGTATGGAAAGTCACTCCTTCAAGTTCCCCTAACAGAGCCTTACGTTTTAACCAAGCGTTGATTCTACGTTTTACCCTGGACATATCATTATAATGATGTTGCTTTATAGGTAGGGGCATCTTTGATTTCTCAGCCTTCGTTATAAATCGTGAGTAAGGGGCGTTGTTATCAAGCAGAGGGAAAAAGTAATGTTCGGGCAGGGCGTCCGGATTGTAATATTTATCAAAGATGGACTGGGCTTCAGGTCGGATTTTGATTGACTTTACCACCCCTGTTTTATTCATTTCATACGTTAGCCGACCATTTTGAAAATCTTTTACTCGCAGCTGCACCATATCGCCTAAACGAATCCCACCATGCAAATAGGAGAAGTAGTAGAGTTCAATCGCGATTTCGTCCCATTTCCCCATGAATCGCGGATTCTGGGCTTTTACATTATTTAAAGTATCAATTTCGGCGTCGCTCATCTTTTTTCGTGTACAGCGTTCCGACTTAGGGTACTCAATTTTATCGTAAGGGTTTTTAGTGATCAGATCGTTATCATAGGCTCTGCGAAACTGAGTCCCAATTTTCTTCAGGTAGTGTCTGGCCGTATTCGCGTGGTTCTTTCTAAGCAGATGTACTTTATACTGATTAATATGATAGGTTGTAACCTCGGTCAGTAGAATATCCTTGGGCAAAAAGGCAACAAACTGATTTAATATACATTTACACTGCGTAGCGTGGTCGTAAGTTGTGGTATTGAATATTTCCTGAATGCACTGTAGCATGTAATCGGCAAGTGTCAGTTTGTCAGGATTCAGGATTTTTTTAGCTATTGCCTCCTTGCTGGCGACTGAGCCCAGCCCCTCATACTCACTGCGAGCTTGATCCAAAATTCCAACGAGAGCCTCATTAATTTGCCGGGATCGGGGATGGGTTTTACGAATCCACCGACCATATTCAGCCTCTGGATTGTAAAACTTCTTTTCAATAAGTATTGAAGTTTTTATACGTTTGTGTTGTCGCCGTACGGTAATACGTAAATAAATGGTGTATAACCCTTCCCGATTAGGGCGGGGCGAAAGCTCAATATTAAAGGACGTTGACATTTGCAGAAACGATTGCAGAAACTTTTACAGTAACAATATTACATAAAATAACAAGTTGTGTAAATAATGTAACCGTCAAAAGTGTGGGAATGTGATGTTGTGTAATTTAATGTATTTTTGAATACAAAATATATTTTTGCAGAGTGGAAAGGCAATCCCTACTTTTGACTGAACGTTAGTACGGCATCAGTCCCCGTCTTTCCTTTCCTACGCTCATGATGAAAACACTCGTTTTGGGATTACTGAGCCTGGTGCTCTTTACCTTTGCTTCCTGCAAAAAAGACCCCGACCAGTCAGAAACTTCTGCCAAAGAAGACATGCTGATCAATACGCCCTGGAAACTCAACCGGGTAACCGACGTGGATGGTAAAGTCATCGACCGAAGCCGTCTGGGGGTATTTACGGATGCGATTTATGCCATGTCCATTCAGTTTCAGACCAATAACCGCGTACGGGCTCTCAATGAAAGCGGGCAGGTACTTAACGGTGGAACCTGGTACCTGAATGCCGACGAAACGGTAGTGGATATTGATGTGAGTGGCTTTGCCGGAGCTTTCAAACTGGTCAATTTAAGCAGCAACAGCCTGACGTTACAGCAAACGAACGTACAGGTGGACGGCAAAGCTCAGGCCGCCAATCTGGAATTTATTCCTGGTAAATAGAATATAGTCGCTTGAATCATGTACCAAGCCCGAAAATTCGTTTTCGGGCTTTCCTATAACCAGCCGGGCCGAAAGTACGGTACGGCTTTACCCCTAAAACACGTTACCTTGCGGAAGTTTAATCGTACGTCCTCTTGCCTATGAAATCATTTTTAACAACCCTTCTGGTTGGTAGTTCTACGTTTCTGTATGCTCAGCAAGGCGGAAACCTTACTTGCGAGCACCTGAAAAACCCGCTGGGCATCGACGCCCCGCAGCCTCGTTTCAACTGGCACATGGAGGATTCACGGCCCGGAGCCCGGCAAACAGCGTATCAGCTTTTTGTGAGTACCGATTCCGTGCAGGTACAGAAAACGGCCCTGTGGCAATCGGGCAAAATTACTTCCGGTCTGAATCAGGCCGTATACAAGGGTCCGGCCCTGAAACCCTACACCAAATATTACTGGGCCGTGGTACTATGGGATCAGGACGGAAAAGTGGCTCCCCAGAGTTCAGTAGCGAGTTTTGAAACCGGCCTGATGAATCAGCTTAACTGGAAGGGCTCCTGGATTTCGGATTCCCGCGATAGTAAGATTAAACCCGCTCCGTACTTTCGGAAAGCCTTCCAGACGACGAAGAAAATTCGTTCGGCCCGGGCGTATGTGGCAGCCGCTGGTCTGTACGAACTCTTTATTAACGGTCAAAAAGTTGGTAATCACCGCCTGGATCCCATGTACACGCGGTTTGATCGCCGAACCCTGTACGTGACCTATGACGTAACCAAACAGCTACAGGAGGGGAAAAATGCCATCGGTATCCTGCTCGGAAATGGCTGGTACAATCACCAGTCAACGGCGGTATGGTATTTCGATCAGGCTCCCTGGCGGAGTCGCCCCTCGTTTTGTCTGGATGTACGGGTGACTTACGAAGATGGCAGTACGGAAACGATTTCAAGTGATACGTCCTGGAAAACGGCTCTGAGTCCAATTGTATTCAACAGCATCTACACCGCCGAGCATTACGATGCCCGCTTGGAACAGGCCGGCTGGAATACGGCAGATTTTGACGATTCGAAGTGGAAAAATGTCATGAATCGGCCCGCTCCTTCGCAACATATTGTCGCTCAGGCCCTGCACCCGATTCGCAACGTCGAAGAAATCCGGACGGCCTCGCTGGTACGGATCAACGATACGACCTGGGTCTATAACATGGGTCGAAACATTGCGGGCGTTAGTGAATTGAAAGTGAAGGGGAAATCAGGTACGGTCGTCCGGCTCAAACACGGCGAGCGTTTGTACGAAAACGGTCGGGTTGACCTGTCGAATATCGACGCCCACTATCGACCCACCGATAATCAGGACCCTTTCCAGACCGATATTGTAACCCTGAGTGGCCGGGAAGATACTTTCATGCCCCGCTTTAATTATAAGGGCTTTCAGTACGTAGAAGTAACGTCGCAGGATCGGGATCTCGAACTGACGCCCGCTAGCCTGACGGCGTATTTCATGCACAGTGATGTACCGCCGATAGGGCAGGTGCAGTCCTCGAATCCGACGCTGGATAAAATCTGGTCGGCCACGAACAATGCGTACTTGTCGAACCTGTTTGGGTATCCGACCGACTGCCCCCAACGGGAGAAGAACGGCTGGACGGGTGACGGACAAATCGCGATCGAAACGGGGCTGTACAGCTTCGATGGTATTACCATTTACGAAAAATGGCTGGCTGATCACCGCGACGAGCAGCAGGCCAATGGCGTATTACCAGCCATCATCCCCACCAGCGGCTGGGGCTACGACTGGGCCAACGGTCCGGACTGGACGAGTACCATTGCGGTCATTCCCTGGAATCTGTACCTCTTCTACGGCGATGCCAAACCGTTGTCTGATAACTACGAGAACATCAAACGCTACGTCGATCATATTACGGAAATCGCTCCTTCGGGCCTGACGACCTGGGGCCTGGGCGATTGGGTACCGGTGAAATCCAAGTCGCCCGTTGAGCTGACGTCGAGTATTTATTATTTCGTTGATGCTACAATCCTAAGCAAAGCGGCTGGGTTACTCAACAAAACGGAAGATCAGGCCAGATACGCTGCGTTGGCGAAGAAAATTCAGGACGCCATCAATGCTAAATACCTCAATTCCCAAACGGGTATGTATGGTTCTGGCTTGCAAACAGAACTGGCCGTACCCTTGCAATGGGGCGTAGTTCCCGAAAACCTGAAAGCCAAAGTGGCCGACAATCTGGCGAAACGCGTGAAAGCCGATGGCAACGCTTTAGACGTAGGCTTGTTGGGTACGAAAGCCATTTTGAATGCCTTGAGCGAAAACGGTCATGCAGATGTAGCGTACACGCTGGCTTCCAACGAAAAGTATCCTTCCTGGGGCTGGTGGATTAAAAATGGTGCAACGACCTTATACGAGAACTGGGACATTCAGGCCAAGTCCGATATCTCCCTGAACCATATCATGTTCGGGGAAATCGGAGCCTGGATTTACAAAGGGCTGGGAGGCATCAAACCCGATCCGACGCAACCGGGTTTTAAAAACGTATTACTACGTCCCAATTTTGTAGCAGGACTGGAACAGTTCGAAGCCCAGCACGAGGGTCCGTATGGTCGCATTGTTTCTTCCTGGAAACGGACCGGTAAAACCGTCGAATACAAGGTTAGTATTCCGGCCAACAGTACGGCTTCTGTTTTCCTGAAAGGGAAAAAAGTAATGCTAGCGGGCAAGCCGGTAGCGGTAACGAATCCGAGTGAAGGCTACAAAGTAGGAGCAGGCAATCATACGTTTGTCATCGAAGAATAAGGGGTTACAACCCGTATAAAAGAAAGGCTAGCCCGGATTAAACCAGGCTAGCCTTTTATTTTTTATGCGTAACCGATCCAGTCATTCAAAAAGGTGTGCAGCAGTGCATACACAAAAAGCCAGTGGACTTTTCTGGATGCCTGAAGTTGTCCCTTTCGGAAGTAGACGAGCTTAGAAACGAATGCCACAACGCAATCGCAATACCGCACCAACCCAAAACTCTAAACCCACAACTTCAAACTCTAACTACTCCAACTGAAAACTCAATTCATATAAATTCCATCGTCTTCCAGCCGAATGACCCGCTCCCGGTACAGGGCTCCGATGGCTTTTTTGAAGGCCTTCTTGCTCATTTGCAGCGTTGAATAAATTACGGCAGGGTCACTATTATCCGTAAGCGGAAGAAAGCCGCTTTGGTCCTGTAGCGTTTTTAAAATTTTATCCGTATTGACGTCAATGCTGTGGTAGTACCCCTGCGGTTGCAGGGAAAGGTCAATGGATTTATCAACCCGTACCTGCTTGATATAGCCTTTTACTTTATCACCAATGGTCAGCGGCTGAAATACCTCGTTGTAGTAAATCAAACCCCGGTAATGATTGTTGATGATGGCATTATAGCCCAGATCGCTGCGTTCGTAAATCAACAGGTCCACTTCATCGCCGGGAGCGAAGGGGATGCGTTCATACTCCAGATACTGACCCACTTTGCAGGTACCAATAAGGCGATCGGTTTCCACGTCTGGTACGAGTGCCACCACCACCGACTCGCCTTCCTGCAAGGGATGCAGTTGTTCACTGAAGGGTACCAGCAGATCTTTCTCCAGTCCCCAGTCCAGAAAAGCCCCGAATTTCCCAGCCGATTTTACTTTCAGCACGCCAAACTCGTACAACTCCAGATACGGTTGCAGGGTGGTAGCAATAAGCCGGTCCTCCGAATCGCGGTACACGAATACTTCGATCTCATCCCCCTCTTCCAGTCCTTCCGGGATGTATTTGTTGGGTAGAAGTAATTCATCCTCACCATTGCCTAAAAACATTCCTACGCTGGTGAGTCGCAGGGCCGTCAGTGTATTTTTTTTCCTACAGAAATCATAAAACGATCATTGAGGTACAACCCTGGGTTGCACAATTCCTGCTGCAAAGTTCTTCTTTTTTGGTCAGGAATGAGCATTAGGCCCCATTCATTTCTTCATTCCTCCCTAAGTTACGTATAGAGATTAGCGTATACTGCGTCTCAGCCTTTGGACAGGCTATCCAACGTTAATGACTCCCCCAATTTGCGGTAGAGGTAAATGTTAATAAAAGCTAAAATTGTACATTATATATGATTATTGATTTGTATCAAAAAACATCATTCCATACATACAAATCATTATTTGCTGATTATTAAGAAAATAAAGACACTATATGTAGCCTTTCAAGACATCAGGATAGAGGTCTATTTAAATGATACGTCGACGTTTTATACGATTTTATCTTACGAAGAATCATTGTAAATTGGTATAGTATAATTAATTATAAAAATATTTTAAAATACATATTGTGTGTGTGGAATAATTGGATAAAATTGTGAAGTAAAGCTTCAAAACCTTAATACAATTACCATGATGAACCACTTATATCAGTTAGGAAGGGTAGTATTTTTACTTACTCTTCTGGGATTATTTAGTGGGATGACAGAAGTCTGGGCTCAAAACCGTCAAGTGACGGGTAAGATTATTGAGTCATCGGGCCAAGCCATTCCTGGAGCCAGTGTGTTGGTAAAAGGCACCACCAGCGGGGCCAATACGAACACGAACGGCGAGTTTACGGTAACCCTTACCTCTACGGATGCCGTATTGCTGATTACAGCTGTTGGCTATAAAACGCAAGAAATCGTCGTTGGAAATCAAACGCGTATCGATGTCACGCTTCAGGAAGAAGCCGCTTCGCTGAATGAAGTAGTGGTTACGGGTTATACGACGGATAGCCGTCGGGAAACAACTGGGGCCGTTTCCACCGTAAAAACCAAAGATCTGACCGTAACGCCTTCCGGTAACGTTGAGCAACAGTTGCAGGGACGGGTAGCGGGGGTAACCGTTATCACCAATGGTCAGCCAGGTACGACCAGTCAGGTGCGGGTACGGGGCTTTGGTGCTTTTGGCGGCAACGAACCCTTGTACATCGTTGATGGGGTACCGACCAGCTCTACCGAGTTTCTGAATCCTGACGATATTGAGTCGACTACCGTATTAAAGGATGCGGCCTCCGCTTCCATCTACGGAGCCCGGGCGGCCAGTGGGGTAATTGTCTATACGACGAAGAAAGGTCAGCGGCAGGCTCGGAAGTTAACCGTTACGTACGATGGCTTATTTGGTTTGACGGATCCCGGCAAAGGACAGCAAATGATGAATCCCACGGATTTCGCCAACTGGACCTGGAATGCGTACCGGAACAATGGCTGGAAGGTAGGCGATGACGAATGGACTCACCCCCAATTTGGGAATGGAGCAAACCCCGTTATTCCGGACTATTTGATGGTAGGAAAGAATTATGGCGTCGTTGGTAATATTAATCTGGACGCCGAGCGGGCCAAATACAATGTCAATTTTGATGCTGGGGATATTTATCAGGTGGTAGCCACCAACCGGCAGGGCACCGATTGGTACAAAGCCATCACTCGTACGGCTCCGCTGATGCGGCACTCGCTGGGTTTTTCGGGTGGTACCGAATCCAGCCGTTACTACGTAGGCCTGGGTATTCAGACGCAGGCGGGTATCCTGAAATACAACGATTTCAAGCGATATAGTATACGGGCCAACACGGAATTTGATGTGTTGAAAAACCTTCGCATCGGTCAGAACTTCCAGGCTACCTACCGGCAGGTGCTCGGTCAGTCGGGAGGGAACGGTGGAGCCGGGGTTTCTGCGGATGAAAATGATATTCTGTCGGCGTTCCGGATGCCTTCCATCATTCCCATCTATGACGTATTCGGGGGGTATGCGGGTACGGCGGCGAAGGGCTTCAATAACCCCCGTAACCCCGTGGCCTCGCGGGATGGTCAGAAAGACAACCGGGGCTTTGGTGCCAGTGCTTTCGGCAACGCGTACCTTGAATTTGACCCCATTCAGAATTTAACCCTGCGGAGCAGCATTGGGGGAAGTTACACGGGGTACAGTAACTGGGGTTACAACCGTCGTCAGTACGAAAACTCGGAAAACAACTCGGCGTTTAGCTACAACGAAACCTACGGCTTCAACTTTGCCTGGACGTTTACAAACACGGCCAACTTCAAAAAAGACTTCGGTCTGCATAACGTCGATGTACTGGTAGGACAGGAAGCACTGAATACGGGAGCGGGCCGCGAAAACCGTACCTCTGGTCAGAGTCCTTTCTCGATCGACAAAAATTATGTTACGATCACGAACGTATCCTCGCGGGTGGCTAACAGTGACTTGTACCGGGGAGCTACGTTCTACTCGTTGTTTGGCCGTTTGAAATATTCCTTCAACGAAGGGAAGTACGTGGTGACGGGGCTGGTTCGCCGCGATGGTTCCTCTAAATTCGCAGCAGCTAATCGGTTTGGGGTATTTCCCGCCTTCTCGGCCGCCTGGCGTATTTCCGAAGAGCCATTCCTGAAAAACGTCGGTTTTCTGCAGGATCTGAAAATTCGCGGGGGCTGGGGTATCATGGGGAACTCGAACAACGTAAACCCCACCAACCAGTATAGCCTGTACGCGACTACCCTGGGCCAGTCGGCGTACGATTTGAACGGTACCAACTCCAGTACGCTAGAAGGCTACTACCGCTCGCAAATCGGGAACCCTTTTGCTAAATGGGAGAGCAGCGTTACCTCCAACATTGGCTTTGACGCCACGTTGTTCGATGGTAAACTGGATGTGATTCTGGACCTCTGGCGGAAAAATACCAAAGACCTGTTATTCCAGGTTCCGGTTACTGCCGAAGTGGGTACTTCCGCTCAGTTGCCCTACGTAAACTCGGGTCAGATGCGGAACCAGGGTATTGACCTGCAACTCATCAATCGCGGAAAAATCTCCAGCGATCTGAATTACGAAGTAAACGTAACGGCGGGCTGGCTGGACAATAAAATCGTTTCGCTGGCTCAGGGACTTAAATACCTGACTTCGGTGAACCCAGGTTTCCGGGGAATCAATCCCATCCGTAACCAATTGGGCTACTCCATCTCCTCGTTCTACGGGTACAAAGTAACGAACCTGTTCCGCGATCAGGCCGAAGTAGATGGGGCTCCGCAACAGGATGGTGCCGGTCCCGGACGCTTCCGCTACCAGGACCTTAACAACGATGGTGTGATCAATGCCGATGACCGTACCTATCTGGGCAGTCCGGTACCGAAGTTTGTGGGTGGTTTGAATCTGACTCTGCGTTACAAAAACTTCGATTTTGTGACCTATCTGTATACGTCGCTGGGTAATAAAGTGTTCAACGTATCGAAGTGGTTTACGGATTTCTATCCTTCGTTTGCCGGAGCAGCCATCAGCGAACGGGTGAAAGAATCCTGGACGCCCAACAACCTGAACGCAAGCATCCCCATTTTCGAAAGTGCCTCGAACTTCTCTACCAATACGCAATCCAACTCGTTCTACGTAGAAGATGGTTCGTACCTGCGTTTACAAAACCTCTCCCTGGGCTATACGCTGCCGGCACCCACGCTGAGTAAGCTGCGGATGCAGAAACTGAGAATTTACATCTCGACAAATAACCTCTTTACCATAACCAAGTATCAGGGTCTGGACCCGGCCGTAGGGGGTAACGCCGATACCAATTTCGGTATCGACGTTGGAAACTACCCCGTGACCCGGAGTTGGGTAGCCGGTATCAACCTTGCTTTTTAATCGGGAACCTGCTGGCAACAAAAGGAAAACCATTCTTATCGAACACAATTATGAGTGATCCCATACAACGCTTAACAAAGAAACGCACCGCACTGACGGCTCTGATTTTGGCCGCAACCGCCCTGGTTTGGTCCTGTAAAGACGACTTTCTGGAAATTCCGGCGACGGGTGCTCTGACGGATTCACAACTGGCCACCACCAAGGGACTCGATGGCCAGCTCATCGCCGTATACGCTCAACTCAATGGACGGTCCACGCGGTTGGCGAGTGCCAGCAACTGGCTCTGGGGTAGCATTCGGGGTGGGGATGCCAACAAGGGCACCAACCCGGGGGATTACACCGACATCAATCCGATTCAACGCTTCGAAACGATTACGACGAGCGTACCGGTACAGGACAAATGGAATGGCAACTACGAAGGCGTAGCCCGGGCCAATGCGGTACTGCGAATTATGGCAAAGGCGGGTTCCGCCATTCCCGAAGCGGACCAGAAGCGAATCGCCGCCGAAACGCGATTTTTAAGGGGCCATTATTACTTTGAACTGAAGCGGGAATTTGGCAATACGCCCTACGTCGATGAGAGCATTGACTACGGAACGGGAATCGAAAAAGTGCCTAACAACGCCGACCTGTGGCCTAAAATTGAAGATGATTTCAAGTATGCCTATACTAACCTGCCGGAAACGCAGGGATCGGTAGGACGGGCTAACAAGTGGGCAGCGGCTTCGTACCTGGCCAAGGTGTATATGTACCAGTCCAAATTCAGTGAGGCGAAAGCATTGTACGACCTGATTATTGCCAATGGGAAAACCAGTAATGGCAAGAAATATGGACTTGTAGCCAAGTACTCCGACATCTTCAAGGCCTCGAACGACAACCACGAAGAATCCATTTTTGCCATTCAGGCGGCGGCCAATACGGGTAACGTCAATAACGCGAACCCGGAATTTGACCTGAACTTTCCCTACAATACGGGAACGGCTGGTCCGGGTAACTGCTGCGGCTTTTTCCAGCCGAGCTTTGAGCTGGCCAACTCTTTCCGTACCACTGCTCAGGGACTACCGTTGCTGGATGGATCGTACAATAATGCGGGAAATGAGGTAAAAACGGACATGGGTCTGGAAAGTAGCCAGAGCTTTACGCCCGACGCGGGCAACCTTGATCCGCGAATCGATCACTCGATTGGTCGCCGGGGTATTCCGTACCTCGACTGGCAGGATTTTCCCGGCAAAGACTGGATTCGGGAACAGTCCTACGGCGGACCGTATTCTCCGAAAAAATACGTGTATTACAAGTCAGACGTAGGTTCTTTGCAGGATAACAGCTCCTGGACGCCCGGTTACACGGCCATTAACTTCACCATCCTCCGTTTCGCGGATGTATTGCTGATGGCGGCGGAAGCCGAAATTGAAGTAGGATCGCTGGAAAAAGCCCGCGAGTATGTCAATCTGGTACGCAAACGGGCGGCCAATTCGGCGGGTTTTGTCAAACGAAGCAACGGCTCCGACGCTGCCAAATACGTAATCGGCACTTACGATACCGCCTGGACCGACAAGGCCGCGGCTCGTACCGCCGTTCGGTTTGAACGCAAACTGGAGCTTTCGGGAGAAGGCCACCGCTTCTTTGATCTGGTTCGCTGGAAAACGGCGGCTACGGAACTCAATGCGTACCTCACGTACGAAGGCCGGAAGTTATCGGGTGCATTGGGGGGAGCGAAATTCACCACCAATCAGGATGAATACTCGCCCATTCCGCAGGCTCAGATCGACTTGCAGGGACAGGACGTACTGAAGCAGAATCCCGGTTATTGAGTAGACCAAACCCTTTAACCCCGCGGATTTGCATTCGCGGGGTTTTATCCATTCCTAACCTGGCACTATTTCCCGAATGACCTTTTTACGAATGAAAAAATTATCCGTTTGGGCGGGGCTGGCCGGACTGCTGGGGGGCCTTACGGCTTGTGAACAGCCGCTGTTCAGTAACCTGCCCGCCGCTGATACGGGCATCACCTTTGTCAACCGGATTGTAGAGAATGATTCCATCAACGTGCTCGATTTTGAGTACACCTACAATGGTGCGGGCGTAGGTATCGGCGATTTCAATAACGATGGTCTGGCGGATGTGTACTTTACGGGTAATCAGGTGGCTAATCAGTTGTACCTGAATAAGGGCCATCTGAGTTTTGAAAATGTTACGGAAAAAGCGGGTGTAGCAGGCAAAGGTCGCTGGTGCTCGGGGGTAGCCGTGGTAGATATCAACGCCGACGGTTGGCTGGATTTGTACGTGTGTGCGACGGTTAGCAAAAGTCCCGAGCGGCGGGAAAATCTGTTATACATCAATCAAACCTGTCAGCCCGGGGGTACGCCTACGTTCCGGGAAATGGGCCAGGCCTATGGCGTAGCGACAGCGGTCATTCGACCAATGCGGCCTTTTTTGATTACGACAATGACGGTGACCTGGATTTATACGTATTAACCAACGAAATGGAGCCCGAGCGGCATCCCAATAATTTTCATTACAAACACCGGGACGGTTCAGCCTCCAACACCGACCGACTGTACCGAAACGAAGGGACGGATCCGGTTTTGGGTCATCCCGTGTTTAAAAATGTGTCGAAAGAAGCCGGGATCACCATTGAGGGGTACGGACTGGGCCTGAATATCTGCGACATCAATCAGGACGGCTGGAAAGACATCTACGTAACTAACGATTACATCAGCAATGACCTGTTCTGGATTAACAACCAGGACGGTACCTTTACGGATCGCTCGGCGGAGTATCTGAAGCATACGAGTGCCTCGGCCATGGGTATGGATATTGCCGACCTGAACAATGACGGTCAGCCCGAGATCATCGCTCTGGATATGCTGCCCGAGGACAATTACCGGAAAAAAATGTTTCTGAATCCGGCCAGTTACCAGACCTACATCAACAATGAAATCTTTGGGTATCAGTACCAATATGTTCGCAATACCTTACAATTAAATCAGGGGCTGGTTCCGGACGCGTCGGGTAAACGCCGTCCGGTATTTTCTGATATTTCCATGCTGGCGGGCGTGGCGGAAACGGACTGGAGCTGGACGCCATTAGTGGCCGATTTTGATCAGGACGGCTACCGCGACATTATCGTGACAAACGGCTATCCGAAAGACATTACAGATCACGACTTCGTGGCCTATCGGGCCGATGTGGGTTCCATCGCGGGTTCGGATTTGTTGCTGCACGAAATCCCGCAGGTGAAAATCCGCAATTATGCTTTTCAGAATAATCAAAACCTGACCTTTACCAATCAGGCCGAAACCTGGGGGTTGACCCAGCCGACCTTTTCCAGCGGGGCCGCGTACGCCGATCTGGATAATGACGGTGACCTAGATTGGGTAGTCAGCAATATCAACGATTCGGCTTTTGTGTACCGAAACAATCTGACGGAAAACAAAACGAAAGATCATCATTTTCTTCGGGTGAAGTTTAAAGGCGAAGGCCAGAATCCGATGGGTCTGGGAGCTCAGGTGGAGATCCGCTACGGCGAAGATCAGCAGCAGATGTACGAGCACACCATCTATCGCGGCTATCTGTCGAGTATGGAAGCGGCGGGGCATTTCGGGCTGGGTAAGCAGACCAGCGTTCGGGAATTAACCGTCACCTGGCCCAATGGGCTTTCGCAAACCCTTCGTAACCTCCCCGTCGATCAGGTCGTAACTCTCGACGTACGGAATGCTCATCAGAAACGCAACACTCCGGCCCCCCGGCCTACGCTGTTTGAAGCCATTGACGACACACTGGCCATTCCCTATAAACATACCGAACGGGATTATATCGACTTCAACGTGCAGAAAACGGCACCCCACAAATTTTCACAGTTTGGACCTTCCATTGCCGTAGGTGATGTCAACGGGGACGGTCTCGATGACTTGTTTATGGGTGGTTCGCGAAGACAGCGGGGCACCTTCCTGCTCCAAAAAGCCACGGGTGGTTTTCAGTCGGTGCCTTTCCAGGCGGACCCGTCGGGCGACGCCAAGCAGTCGGAAGATGCGGGTACCTTGCTTTTCGATGCGGATGGCGATGGTGATCTGGATTTGTACATTGTCAGTGGGGGAGGTGAAGCCCACGCGGGCAGCGAAAGTTTTCAGGATCGCTTGTACCTCAATGATGGCAAGGGACATTTCCAGCGAAACCTGAGTGCCTTGCCCGCCGAGCGAATCAGTGGCTCCTGCGTGAAAGCCGCTGATTTTGACCGAGATGGGGATCTGGATTTGTTCGTGGGTGGTCGCGTTGAACCGGAAGCCTTTCCGAAACCAGTTTCCAGTCGCATTTTGAGAAATGATTCCCAAAAGGGTAAGGTGATGTTCACCGACGTAACGCCCCGGCTGGCTCCGGCCTTGGTCAACATCGGCATGGTGTGCGATGCGATATGGACCGATCCGGACCGGGATGGCTGGCCGGATTTATTACTCGCCGGTGAGTACATGCCTCTGACCTTACTGAAGAATACAAAAGGAGCGTTGGCTCGGGCGAATACGGGGCTGGAATCCTATGTAGGTTTCTGGAATTCCTTAAGTTCGGGAGATTTCGACAACGACGGCGACATTGATTACATCGCAGGAAATCTGGGTGAAAACAATCTGCTGCGGGTTTCTGAGCAGCGACCCGCCCGCCTGTACGCGAAAGATTTTGACCAAAACGGTAGTTATGACGTAATTCCCAGCGTGTATTATCCGGAAAAAGAAGGGGGTACCTATCGGGAATATCCCTTCCACGTACGCGATGATATGGTGAAGCAGTTGATTGGTACGCGGGCCAAAGCTCCCAATTACAAAACCTACGCTGCCCTGACGATGGACCAGTTTCTGAGTGCGGAGGAACGAAAAGATGCTCTGGTATTGCAGGCGAATTATTCCAAATCAAGCTATATTGAAAATCAGGGAAACGGTACGTTCGTGGTAAAACCGTTGCCGACGCTGGCTCAGATCGCTCCGGTATTTGGTCTGGTTATCGAAGATTTTAACGCCGATGGCAATCTGGATGTGCTGCTGGCCGGAAACGATTATGGCAATGAGCTAACCATGGGCCGTTACGATGCTTTTCAGGGTTTGCTGCTACTGGGCAACGGAAAGGGAGGCTTCCGGGCGGTATCGCCGACTGAAAGTGGACTACTGATTCCGGGCGATGCCAAGGGACTGGTTCAGTTTCTGGATGCGAAAGGGCAGTACTGCCTGATGGCTACGCAAAACCGGGATCGTCTGCGGTGTTTTCGGCTTCGTCAGCCCCAGCCCGTCGTTCGACTGTCTCCCAGGGATGAAACGGTAGTACTGACGCTGAAAAACAAGCAGTCCCGACGGATGGAAGTGCCGCTGGGTTCCTCGTTCTATTCACAGTCTTCGGCCTTAGTACTGAAAAATTCACAACTGGTTCACGCCCAGGCAATTTCTGCCAAAGGCAGCTCTCGTAAGCTTTGGTAATTCCCTCAATTCCTGACCTATGAATCATTACAAACCCTTTCTTCTGTTGCTACTGTTGGGGGGCTTACTGACGGCCTGCCAATCTACGTCACGGGTACAAACGCTGGACCCCAAAAGTCCGGAAAGTGTACATAGCTGCGTCAAGAAACTGACCGATGTCATCGTGTACGACATTTTTTCTCCGCCCGTAGCCAGTCGAATTTACACGTATACTGCTCTGGCCGCTTACGAGGCCGGACGGTTCGAAGACTCCAGCCAGCCTTCACTGACCCAGCATCTCAACGATTTTCCGGCCATGCCGAAACCTGAGGCGGGCCAGTCGTACGCTTATACGTTAGCCGGGGTAAAGGCCTTTTGTTTCGTAGCTGAGAAGTTGACGTTTTCCAAAGATACCATCCGGCAATTTGAAGCTCAGCTGCTGGAACGTTTCCGCGTTTCCGTGGACGAGCCAACTTACGAACGCTCCATCGCTTTTGGGGAGCAAATTGCGAAGAAGATCATGGAGCGAGCGGCGAAAGACCATTACAAGGAAACCCGCGGTATGGAACGGTACAGCATCAAACAGGATATTGAAGACAAATGGCTCCCGACACCGCCCGATTATTCCGATGCCGTCGAACCTTACTGGGGACTCATTTCACCAATGGGCATGGACTCGGCGAGTCAGTTCAAGCCCGAACGGCCCTATCCGTACAGCCGCAATCCGCAGAGTCCGTTCTGGAAAGAGGTCGTCAAGGTGTATGAAACCGGAAATGCACTGGATGAGGAGAAAAAAGTCATTGCCCGCTTCTGGGATGACAATCCGTTTGTGTCCCAGCATTCGGGCCATTTAATGATTGGCCGGAAAAAGATGACGCCCGGCGGACACTGGATGGCCATTGCAGGACTGGCGGCTCGCCAGACCAAAGCCAATTGGGTGAAATCGGCTCAAGGATACGCCCTGACGGCGTCGGCTTTACTCGACGGTTTCATTAGTTGCTGGGACGAGAAGTACCGCAGTGAATACCTGCGACCCGTGACCGTGATTGATAAGTTTCTGAATCCTCGCTGGGAGTCGTATTTACAAACGCCTCCTTTTCCTGAATACACCTCCGGCCATAGCGTAATCTCTGCTTCGGCGGCTTCGGTGCTGAGCCAGTTGTACGGAGCAAATTTTGCCTTTCACGATACGACGGAGAAAGAATACGGCCACGGCGAACGCAGTTTTCATTCCTTCATGGAAGCCGCTGAACAGGCGGGCATCAGCCGGATGTACGGTGGAATTCATTACGAATTTTCCTGCAAACGGGGGACGGAGCAGGGCAAAAAAGTAGGTTCCTGGTTATTACTTAAAACCGGTTTGCAGGCTTCGCTGGCCCAGCGATAACGTATGATTCGATCGCTTACTCAATGGATAGTCCGGCTGGGTAGCTGGCTGAGCCTGGTACTGGTTTTAAGTTACTGTCAGTCAGGCTCCGCTTTGCTAGCCGAAAAGGGTGCTCAGTTAGTGGACCAGCATTGCAGTTCCTGCCACTTATCCGTTCGCCCGGAATTACTCGACCGGCAAACCTGGTTAGAGCAGGTGTTGCCCGCCATGGCTCCCAAATTAGGAATTGGCACTACCGCCAGCGGTGAATATTATCCCGAAACAAATGCTGCCTTACCTTTCGAAGAATGGCTGACATTGGTAGACTATTTCAGGCAGTTTGCTCCCGATACGCTACTGCCCGCTCAGCGAGTTCCGGTCAGCAATGACTACTCCCTGTTCGCCGTCAAGCCCGCTCCCGCCGATTCCGCTACGGCCCTCACGCTGATGGTGCATCTGGAAAAAGACCGGGTGTACTCGGCTCAGGCTACCAACGCGATGGTGATACAATGGGATCAGGATTTGAATCGGGTCGATTCAGTTCGTTTTCCGGCTCCGGTAGTACAGTTGCACGTTCGTTCTGACTCGGAACTATTCGCTACCAGCATCGGTACCATGCGGGCTCAGGATCAGTGGGCGGGAAGTCTGATTCACCGAAAGGGTTCCAACCAAACCGTACTAACCCGACAAATGCCCCGACCCATTCATACGGCTTCGGGCGATTTCAACCGCGATGGACGTACGGATTGGCTGATTGCCGGCTTCGGACATACGCAGGGCGGCCTGTACCTGACTAGCCAACGAGCCGACGGAACTTATGAAACCCGACTATTGACGGCCCAGCCCGGAGCTACGCAGATTGAGGTGGGAGACTACAACGCGGACGGCTGGCCCGATGCCATCGTCCTGTTTGCCCATGCCAATGAAGGCCTGTGGTTACTTCAAAATGATCGAAAGGGTGGGTTTAAATCAATTCCTTTGCTGCGATTTTCACCCCTGGCCGGATCAAGTAGTTTTCAGTTAGTGGACCTCAATAAAGACGGAAAGTTAGATCTGATTTATACCAGTGGCGATAATAGTGACTATTCCCGGATTTTAAAGCCGTATCATGGGCTGTATATCTATCTGAATGAAGGGAATTTTAAATTCCGAAAACACTGGTTTTATCCCATCAATGGAGCTACCAAAGCGTTAGCCGAAGATTTTGATCTGGACGGCGATGTCGATCTGGCTACCATTGCCTTCTTTGCGGACTTTCAACACCACCCGCAGGAGAACTTTTTGTACTTCAAACAAACGCAACCCTTACATTTCGAGCCATATTCGCTACCCGTTACAACCTACGGCCGATGGATTTGTATGGATGCCAAAGATTGGGATGGTGATGGCGATACGGATGTAGTGCTCGGAAACTTTTCAAAAGGCTTTCGTAACTTACCCCATGTTCAACCGCATTGGAGTACAAAAATTCCTTTTATCATTCTTGAAAATAAGACCCGTAATAGAGTGGAGAAACGAGCATTTTTGTTGCAGTAAGCTTTGGCGGATGATCCTTTCTTTAAGGATTGTTTTTTGCTAAAATAAGCGTATAGATTAAAAGGTTAAGTAGATTGATTTATTTAATAAAAAGCATTATTAACGAGTACTAAAACAGCGTATACAATCCAGCGTTTGCAACTTGTATTAGATTTTGTTAAATAAGTATTGAATCAATTTCAAGCCTTACTCAAGCATTAAAATCTTACTCAGTTCTATTGGCTATGAATTGTGTCTAAATAACGCATATCGTATAATCGTTTTGTTACAAAAAATATTGTAAATTTATAATCGTCTCAAGAATGGAGATTGGAGAAAAAAATTACATTTGCTCAGTTGTTCGTTCAAAAAGTGCCCAATGTTTTCCTCTGAAAAGCCATTCGATTTATTGGAGCAGGAACTCTGGAGTCAATTCAGAGCGGGTGACGCCCATGCCTTTTCGGAGCTCATGAAACGCTACTCCCGCATATTGTTCCGATACGGGAGTCGACTTTCACTGGACGAAGACTTGATTAAAGATTGTATTCAGGACGTCTTTTTTGATTTATGGGAGCACCGCTCGACCATCAGTCAGCCGGCGGTCATTAAACCTTACCTGTACAAAGCCTTACGCCTACGCATTTTCAGGGAGCAGGCCAAGTGGACCCGCTGGGAAAACGTGGAGCCGGAAACGTACTTCGAATTTTCGGTTGAAAACCACTGGGTCGAACAACAGCACGCTACTGAAACCCGTGAACAGTTTGAAAAGCTGCTGAATACCCTGCCGAAACGGCAAAAGGAAATTCTATATCTGAAATTCTCCGAAGAGCTTCCTCACGAAGATATTGCCGCTATCATGAACATGAATCGGCAATCGGTTTACAATTTACTCCACGAAGCTATTGCCCGTCTTCGCAAAAACTGGCACGACATGCCCTTCTATCTAAGTCTGGGCTTACTGTTGCTAACTGTATTATTTCAATAAATATTTTTATTTTGAAGCAATGCTGAAAATCAGGCAGTTGGCTGATTGATGAGCTATTATTGTAATTTTTTATATATTTTTTTACACTGTGATCAGTAGATTTTTCGGCCTCTCTGCATACTAGTCATGTAAGCCAGCAAAAAAATCTATCGAAACAATGAAATCACACAGTCATTATGAAATAGAAGATTTTCTGGCTGACGATTCGTTTCTGGATTGGGTACGAGGGGTTCCTAATGAATCATCAGCCCAGTGGGATGCGTGGCTCTGTCAGTATCCGCATAAGCGAGAGCTGGTGGAGGAAGCTCGGACCCTGGCCTTAGCCATTCGAGTGAAACCTACCCGCGAGTTAAGAGATGATGAGGTACAACGACTGGTCGAGGAGGTACAACAACGATTACCACACCAACCACGGATCATTGGCTTTGGACTTCGTCGTATAGCGGCGGGAGTTGTATTGTTAGCCGGGTTAGGAGCGGGCATCAGCTGGGGTGTTTCGTGGTATAAATGCCAACAGGAGCAAGTAACGCCCTATCAGCAATTGACGGAAGCCTGCCACTGTTCGCTGACTGAACAGGTCAATACAAGTACCCAGCCTATATTTATCCGTTTACCCGATGGCAGTACCGTGGTGCTCAAATCCGGTGCCAAATTGAGCTACGATCAAGCCTTTCGGGGAACTAAACGAATCGTGTATCTACAAGGAGAGGCTTTATTCGAAGTGAAACGGAATCCGGATCGTCCCTTTTACGTATACGCCAATGATTTAGTGACGAAAGTGCTGGGAACCAGCTTTGTAGTAAATGCCCAGGCCGAGGGCGACCGAGCCAGTGTTTGTGTATTATCGGGTCGAGTTTCGGTGTTTCATCGCAATCGGTCAGAGGTACGAATTTCACCTCAGACGGAACGCAAAGCCGTCATTCTGGCCCCGAACCAGCAAATTGTTTTTCAGCAAGGAGATCCGCAACTGGTCAAGGAGATCGTAAAAAAACCTCAACTCATTAGCCATCAGGCAACCGTAAGCAATTTCGAATTTAGTGATACGGCGTTGAGGGAAGTGTTTAGTAAACTGGAAATGGCTTATGGTGTTAATATCATTTATGACGAAGAAGTAATGGCTAAATGCCCGCTGACGGCTTCTTTTACCGACCGTCCGCTGTTTGAGATGCTTACCATTATCTGTAAAGCAGTTGAAGCCCGCTATGAAATTCTGGATGGACAGATTATCGTATACGGCAAAGGCTGCTGAATAAATAGTAAACCAACAGACTTCCGCGAGTACTAAAACGATTATCCTACAACGAAAACCTCCAGCCCGTGCCTATGATTAAAGCTTAACCGCCTACCAAAAAAATCGGCAGTGTTACCAGCACCGCCGACTTACTTTTTCCACGCTTTCACTTACCAGGTGATGACAACTCCGCAAGAGTTGCCCGTGGATTCTTTTTGTCGAATCGCATTTCAACAAAACACCTCAAATGTATGAAAAAAACGAAAAGGGTACTGTTGACACTCATGAAAATCACGGTCATTCAACTAGTACTGGCTACGTCCCTGTTTACCATGAGTTTTGCCTATGACGGCAAGGCCCAGGATCTGCTCAATAAGAAAGTAACCTTATCTATACAGGGACAATCCATCAAAGAAGCTTTGAAAGCCGTGGAACGCCTGGCGAACGTAAAGTTTGTCTACAGTTCCCAGCTCATTCAGGCGGATCGTAAGGTGACGATTTCCGTAACAAATGAATCGCTGAATCGGGTTCTCGCTCAATTACTCCAGCCGTACCGATTAACGTATGAAGTTTCGGGCGGTAATATCATTCTAAGCCGCAACATCACCACCCTTCCGACCCGAATGGGGGGGAGCAGTAGTTTGATGTCGATTCCGGCCGTAGTCATCACCGGCCGCGTCACCGACGCCGCGGGTGCGGGTATTCCGGGTACGACGGTACGCCTGAAAGGTGGTTCGGCGGGTACGAGTACGGATGCGGATGGTAAGTTTTCGCTCAATGTACCGGACGGATCGGGAACGCTCATTTTCTCTTCCATCGGTTATGCCACCAAGGAAGTAGAAATCGCGAACCAGACTTCTCTTAACGTTACGCTGGAGGCCGATACCAAGCAACTAACGGAAGTAGTTGTCGTGGGTTACGGTACGCAAAAGAAACAGGATCTGACGGGTGCCGTATCCGTGATCAACGTATCACAGTTGACGGAGCAGCCTTCGCCGCAAATTACCAGTCAGTTACAGGGTCGTGCTTCCGGGGTGACGGTACTGGGTTCAGGTCAGCCGGGGGAAGCTCCGCAAATCCGGATTCGCGGGATCAACACCTTCGGTAATAACTCGCCTTTGTACGTCGTGGATGGCGTGCCGACGCAGAACATCAACGACATCAACCCTAATGACATCGCTTCCATGCAGATTTTGAAAGATGCCGGTTCGGCGTCGATCTACGGTTCGCGGGCGGCCAACGGGGTAGTGATTCTGACGACGAAACGCGGCAGCGGAAAAATCAAGGTTTCGTACGATGCGTATTACGGTGTACAAACACCGAAGAGTGGTAATGTCTGGAATATTCTTTCACCCCAGGACATGGCCAATCTGAAATTCCGGGCGTTGCGAAATACATCAGACAAAGCCATCGATGATCCTCAGTACGGTACAGGGCCAGATCCTAGACTGCCTACGTACATTGAAAAACCGGATGATATGACTGACGATAATGTTGATGAATCTAAATATTACGTCAATCCAAACTATACGGACAAAGCTGATTACGATCGTTTTGCTCGGTTTGTTCGAGCCAATAAAGCGGGTACGGACTGGTTTCATGAAATATTTAAACCAGCTAGTATACAGAGCCATAACGTAGCGGTAAGTGGTGGAGGAACGCAGGGTAATTATTTGTTTTCGCTGAACTACTTCAACCAACAGGGAACGCTGCTGAACACCTACCTGAAACGGTATACGATCCGCTCGAACAGCCAGTTCAACATCAGCGACCACGTACGCGTAGGCGAAAACCTGGCGTTTGCCGTTTCGGATAACCGTCGGGTAAACTCGTCCACCGAAGGTAGTGCCATCGGTATGGCGTTCCGGATGCAGCCCATTATTCCGGTATACGATATTCGGGGCAACTATGCAGGCTCATTCGGGGATGGTTTAGGTAATGCTAAAAACCCGGTAGCGATTCAGGAGCGGGCTCGTAACAACAAAGGCTTAAACAATCGTTTGTTCGGTAACATGTACATCGAGGCTGATTTTCTCAAGGACTTCGTGGCCCGGAGTAGTTTCGGGGGTGAAATTTTCTCGGGAGCTTTCAACAGCTTTGCCTACCCCGAATACGAAAATGCGGAAAACCTGACCATAAACTCCTACACCGAAAATACGTTCAGCGGGTTCAACTGGACCTGGACGAACACCCTGACCTGGTCACACAATTTCAATAATACGCACGATCTAAAAGTGTTAGTGGGTACGGAAGCCTATCGCAACCGGGGCCGTAACGTAGGGGGTACGACGACGGGTTACTTCTCGTTCGATCCGAACTTCACGAACCTGTCTACGGGTTCCGGTACGCCTACCAATTACAGCAGCCGCTATGCCGATGCTCTATTCTCCCTGATTGGCCGAATTGATTACAATCTTTTGGGCAAGTATCTGGTGAGTGCGACGGTACGTCGGGATGGCTCTTCGCGTTTCCTGAATACGCAATACGGGGTGTTCCCGGCATTCAGTGCGGGTTGGCGGATTTCGCAGGAAGAATTCATGAAAAACGTATCGTGGATTACGGAATTGAAACTGCGGGGTGGCTACGGAATCATGGGTAACCAGTTGAACGTAGATCCGGCAAACGCCTATACGGCTTACGGCGGAATTCGGGGCCAGTCCTATTATGACATTACGGGAAGTAATAAAATCCAGGAAGGTTTTCAGCGAACCCGTATCGGTAATCCCGATGCCAAGTGGGAGCGGAACATCAACTCCAACATTGGTATTGATGCAACGCTATTCAAAGGAAAACTGGATATCGCCCTGGATTACTATCGCAAGGATATCCGCGACCTGCTCTACAATCCTGAACTGGCTGCGACCGTGGGCTTGGGTAGTGCTCCTTTCGTGAACATTGCCAACATGAAAAACTCAGGGATCGATCTGGCTATAACCTGGAATGGCAACATCACCAGTGACCTGAAATTCAATGTAACGGGAACGTTAACTACCTACGATAACAAAATTCAGAAAGTATCGAATGGCTCCAGCTACTTCGATCAGGAAGGTCGTCGTTTCAACGGTAGTAGCATTGTACGCAACGCCGTGGGACACTCCATTGGTCAGTTCTTTGGTTACAAAATTGATGGATTCTGGGATTCACAGGATGAAATCAATCAGGCCAATCAACAGGCTCGCGAGCGGACGGGCAATGCCTCAGCCATTTATCAGACGGATGTAGCCGTGGGCCGTTTCCGCTACGCTGACGTCAATGGAGATGGACAGGTAACCGACGCTGACCGTACCTTCCTGGGCAATCCAAACCCGAAGTTTAGCTACGGTATCAATCTGGGCTTGAATTACAAAAACTTCGACTTCGGGATCTTCCTGTACGGCGTAAAAGGCAATGACATCTGGAATAACGTACGCTGGTGGACGGACTTCTATACCAACTTTGCGGGAGCGAAGAGTTATACGGCTTACTACGATTCCTGGACGCCGGATCACATGAACGCCAAGGCTCCGATTCAGGAAGATAAAGGCTCATTCAGTACGAACCAGGTACCCAACTCGTACTACATCGAAAAAGGATCGTACCTCCGGGCCAAGAACGCCCAGATTGGATACACCTTCCCGGCTAACATGCTGAAAAGCGTAGGCGTGAGCCGCTTACGGGTGTATGTTCAGACAGCCAACCTGTTTACCATCACCAAGTACTCGGGCCTGGATCCTGAAATTGGCACTACGGTAAATACCAATAATAGCTCGGGTGGTAGTAACAACCAGTCTTTTTCTACTACGACGTCTTTTGGTATCGACGAAGGGGTATATCCGAACCAGCGTCAATTCTTATTAGGTCTGAATTTATCCTTCTAAACAAACGTGCGGAACTCGATGAAAACGATACGATACATTCAGGTTACGGCAGTGCTGGCAGCCTGCCTGACTACTTTTTCCTGCAACAATACGTTTCTGGATCAACCGGCACTGGGTGCAATTAATGATACGCAGCTAACCAGTAAAGCGGGTGTGAATACACTCTTGACGGGAGCTTACGCCGTGCTGGACGGTATTACGACGACTGATCAGAGTGCCTGGGAAGTGGCTCCGGGTAACTGGATTTACGGCAGTGTGTCCGGGGGCGATGCTCACAAAGGCAGTGATGGAGCGGATCAGGGGAGTATGAACGATTTAATGACGTATACGCAAAACCCGAGTAACGGTTTTTTCAACAGTAAATGGAGAGCCGGTTACGAAGGGGTGAACCGGGCCAATACGACGTTATATTACGTGAAAAAAGTGACGGACCTGACTGCTACAGAGTCGAAAACCATTGAAGCGGAGGCCCGATTCTTGCGGGGACATTATTATTTTGATCTGAAAAAGATGTTTAATAATATTCCCTGGATCGACGAAAATACGAGTGATTACAGTGCCCCAAATGCGACGGATTTCTATAAACCGAATACAGAAAACGTCTGGCCCAATATCGAAGCAGATTTCAAATTTGCCTTTGATAACCTGCCTGATAAACAAGGTAGTGTAGGGCGGGCCAATAAGTGGGCGGCCGGAGCGTATCTGGCTAAAACGTATCTCTACCAAAAGAAATACAGCGAAGCCAAAGCAATGTTTGATCAGGTGATCGCCAGCGGAGTAACATCCAACGGTTTGAAATATGCCTTGACGGATCGCTTCGAAGATAACTTCGATGCGGCTACGAAAAACAATGCCGAGTCGGTCTTTGCGGTTCAGATGGTTGCCAACGATGGTACCAATAACATTGATAATGCCAACCGGGGTCAGATGCTGAATTTCCCGTATCAAAGTCCCTTCCGTTGCTGCGGTTTTTACCAGCCTAGTCAGGATCTGGTGAACTCGTATCGGACGGATGCGTCGGGTTTGCCTTACGTGGATACGTACAATAGTACGCCGGTAAAAAGTGATATGGGCGTTCTTTCAACCAGCCCCTTTACGCCGGACAACACCACGCTTGATCCGCGTTTGGACTGGACGGTGGGTCGTCGGGGCATCCCGTACCTGGATTGGGGCAGACACCCCGGTCAGGCCTGGATTCGGAGTCAACCCTATGCCGGTCCGTATTCACCGAAAAAGAACGTGTACTGGCAGGCTACGCAGGATAAATACTCGGATCAAAGTACCTGGGCTCCCGGCACGGCTATTAACGTACTGATCATTCGTTTTGCGGATGTACTGCTCCTGGCCGCTGAAACCGAAGCTCAGTTGGGTAATCTGGCAAAGGCTCAGGAATACGTGAATCTGGTACGGGCCCGGGCCGCCAAACCCGTGAATCTGGTGTACAACTATCAGAATGAAAGCAGTCCGATGGCTGGTTTTTCAACGACGCCTGCCGCGAACTACAAAGTGACCGTTTACCCAGCTGGAACGTTCGCCGGTTACGGAAAAGACAAAGCCTTACAGGCCATTTATTTCGAGCGGAAACTCGAGCTGGCCATGGAAGGACACCGTTTCTTTGACCTTTCCCGGTGGGGCATTGCGGAGCAGACCCTGAACAACTACATCCAGTACGAAAGCAAAATCACTACGGACCTGACCGGTGGTCGATTTACGGCTCCCAAGAACAACTACTTCCCGATTCCCCAGCGACAAATTGACCTTTCCACGGTAAATGGACAGGCCACGCTGAAACAGAATCAGGGATACTAGCGGGTTTTGAATTTAGGGTTGGGCGTTTTGAGTCGCTCATCCCAGACCTGTTCTATAAATATCCCGAAAGCCTCAAAACTTTCGGGATGTTTCATTTAGAAATAACTTTCCGTGATCCTGAAAAGACCTGTATTCATTAGAACAAAAAGTCTAACTTGAATAGATCTTGGTAACAGAATCCTTTAAACCCCAAACACTCATGCAGGCACGTCGTAACTTCTTGAAACAGGCCGGCTTTTTGCTGGCTGGTAGTACGGTTTATCCCTTTCTGTCGCAGGCAAAAGAGCATAACCTAGCCGCCAAGCCTATCGGCATACAGCTTTTTACGGTATTTGAACCGATGAATAAGGACCCGCAGGGGACGCTCCAGCAAATCGCCGCCATCGGGTATAAGGAGATCGAGTCGGCGTTTAGTAGTCGGGGCGGTTATTACGGATATAAACCGAAAGAATTTAAAGCGTTAGTAGAAGATCTGGGGATGAAGTGGCGTTCACACCACGCCGTAGGAGCACCCTTCAAGCCGCGTCCGGGGATGAAACTACCGACGGGCTCGGATGGTAAACCCATGACCATTCCGCCCATGCTAAACCTGCGGGATAACTACCAGCAGCTCGTCGACGATGCCGCCGAAGCGGGCCTCAAGTATCTGGTGTGTGCAAGTACGCCCGTGGCCACGATGGACGAGATCAACAGCTCCATCGAGGTCTTTCAAAAAGCGGGAGAAGCCAGTAAAAAGGCGGGTCTGCAATTCGCGTATCACAACCACGCGACGGAATTCGATCCGGTTGAAGGAGGGAAGACCCCCTACGAAGTCATTTTGAAACAGACGAGTCCGGATTTGGTAAAAATGGAATTAGACCTGGCCTGGGCGACCAAAGCGGGTAAAGATCCGGTGGCTTTGTTCAAGGAGCATCCGGGCCGTTTTCCGCTCTGGCATATCAAAGACATCAAAAAGGATCTGAACGCCATTACCGAAGTAGGCAACGGCATCGTGGACTTCAAACACGCCTTCGCCGCGGCCAAAACCGCTGGATTGAAGTACTTCTTTGTCGAGCAGGATCTGGCTCCATCGATGGATAGTATTAAAACCAGTTACGAGCATTTATCAAAGATTTTGGCTTAGATACATTAGTTTAAAAAATCCCGCTTACCCGAGAGGTTAGGCGGGATTTTTCAATGAATACAAATGCTATTCTTTCCGTATGAACAACGTACATCGTTTCTGGGTGATGGGCTTGAGTTTGCTGATGGGCTGCGGTCCGACTTCGGAAACGAAGAAAGAACCCGACGGAGCCGAACTGGTAGCAACCCATTGCTCGGGTTGTCATTTGCCCGTAAAACCCGAACAACTGGACAAGGAAACCTGGCTGAAGCACGTCCTGCCCGCGATGGCTCCAAAACTGGGTATTCCTACAACGGCCAATGGCGAGTACTATCAGGTGGCTAACAATCAGCAGAAATCAGCGTTGTCGTTTGCCGAATGGACGCAACTGGTGACCTATTTCGAAAAAAATGCTCCTGATCGTCTGAAGGCTGCTCCGAGAGAAGCGTTAAAGCAGGACTGGTCCATCTTTGCTTTGGAAAAGCCCAGCGAATTTCCGGAATCGGCACTGACCACTATGGTGCAGTTTCACGAGGGAAAAATCTACTCGGGGCAGAATGGGCAGCCAACGCTGTATGCCTGGGATAAGACCCTGCGTCGTTCGGAAGCAGCGACGCTGAACTCTCCCGTTGTGCATGCGGCCTTTGTGAGTCCGACGGAAGCAGTCGTTACGACAATTGGTACCTTACTGGCGGTAGATCAGCCCGTGGGAGAGGTGGTGAACGTCGATTTGCGGACGAAGAAGACGAAGGTCATCGCGAATGCCTTGATTCGACCTATTCAATCGGTACCCGGTGATTTCAATAAAGATGGTCGTACGGATTGGATCATCTGCGGATTTGGCCACAATCAGGGAGGTTTGTATCTGTCCGTACAACAAGCCGATGGCTCGTACCAAACCCAGCCGATTCGGGCCGAGGCCGGAGCTACGCAGGTAGTTGTAGACGATTTTAATAAAGACGGCTGGCCCGACTGTATGGCCCTGTTTGCCCACGGGGACGAAGGCCTCTGGTTGTTTACGAACGATCAAAAAGGTGGGTTTGAAGCCCGAAACGTACAGCGATTTTTACCCCTGGCGGGGTCAACCAGTTTTCAGTTGATTGATCTGAACAAAGACGGTCAGTTAGATTTAGTGTACACGAGTGGTGACAACAGCGATTACTCCAAGATACTCAAGCCTTACCATGGGGTATATACCTTCATCAATCAGGGGGATTTCAAATTTAAACAGCAGTGGTTTTATCCCGTTAACGGCAGTACCAAGGTGATAGCCGCCGACTTCGATCAGGATGGCGACATGGATTTGGCGACCATTGCCTTTTTCGCCGATTTCAAACGTACGCCTGAAGAAAGTTTCATCTACTTTGAGCAGGAGGCCAATGGCCATTTCGTGCCGCACGCCGTACCCGTTCACGCCTACGGTCGCTGGATTTGTATGGACGCTCAGGACTGGGATGGTGACGGCGATCTGGATATTGTACTGGGAAATTATAGCCGTGGCTTCAATAATCAGGAAGATTATCAACCTAACTGGAATAGCCAGTTGCCCCTGATTGTACTGCGAAATAAGACCAGGGAGTGACAGCCTTGGCAAGGCTTGACTGGAAAATCTCCGCTGAAACCGAGGGAAGGTGTTATTTTTGCAAATCATAGGTCTGCCGAACAAACGCGGCAGCGATGGTTATTCCCCAGCATGAAGTCACTTACCATTGTCAACCGCCATTATCCGCCCAATCCCGGTATTACGGGCGAATCGGCCTGGGATTTAGCTCAGGTACTGATTGAAAAACATGGCGTTGAGGTACACATTGTTCATATTGACCGTACGTACGACGGGGGCGGAGCCGTCCGCAAACCCGTCGGTCATACGCACGCTGTATCGACGATTTACGAGGGAAAAACCCACTCTTCCGATTCATTGCGGGGCCGCTCGATGGCTTTCTGCTGATTCGGAAGGCATTGAAGCTAAAGAAAGGGCCTTTGCTGGTTATGACCAGTCCGCCCTTACTTCCGTTCTGGGCTTCGCTGTTTTTAAAGCGGAAAAACTGGATCCTGTGGAGTATGGATTTATTTCCGGAAGGTTTTGCCGCCGACGGGAAAATCAAACCAACCAACCGCCTGTACCGCTGGATTCTCAAGAAAACCTACGAAAACGCTCCCAAAGCCCTGATTGCTCTGGGACCAAATCAGGCGGAGCTGTTGCGACGTAACTACCAGCAGTCCATTCCCACCATCCTCTTACCCTGTGGCGTACTCGTGGATCAGTCCAGGGATAAAACCCGACCCGACTGGCATTCGGATGATACCAAAATTTACCTGGGCTACGCTGGTAATGTAGGGGAGGCTCATTCAGCAGAATTTCTGGAAAGTGTTATTCGTCAGTTTAATCCAGAACAACAGCAATTAGTACTGGCCCTGTACGGCACCAAAGCCGAAGGACTACTGAAACTGGCCGAAGGAAAATCAGGGATTACGATATTAAAAAGCATTCCCCGGGCCCAACTTCATTGGCTGGATATACAGCTCGTTAGCCTTCTGCCGCAGTGGACGCACATTGCCGTGCCATCCAAAGCCGTGAGTGCCATTTGTTCGGGTTCACCCATTCTTTTTTGCGGTAGTAAAGAAGCGGATACCTGGGAACTTCTTCGGGATGCTGCCTGGTTAATCAATACTGACGAAGAGCTGGATACTCAGGTGAAACAGGTGTTAGATTCACTGACTCATTCGGAAATCGAAGATAAAAAACGCTCGGCCCGGCTCGTTTCCCGCAGACTCAACGAAATGGTCGATCAGGCGTATCAAAGCATAGAAAAATTGATTTAGTAGAGTTTTGAGTCTAGGGTTTTGTGTGTAGCGTTACGGCTGCTCTTTCCGAAGTCTGCTCTTTCGGCTTATAAATCTGGAACAGCGGGGAACAGAAACAACGAAGGAAGTCAAATCAAAACCCAAAACCCTTTTAAGGTTAACTACCTTACGAACGCATGAAAAAAACAGTATCCTACGTACTAGAGCCCGAAATAGCTCTGGATACGGACCGTTTTCGGCAGTTCATTGCCGATGAATTTAGCTTACCCCTGGAGGCTAGCGACTGGCAGGTACGCAAGACCCGGCAATCCGTCGATGCTCGAAGTCGACAGGTAAAAATTAACGTCGAAGCCGAAGTTTTCATCAACGAAACACCCCAACCGCAACGGCAGTACGAATTCTCGTACGGTAATGTGAGCCAGGCTCAGACGGCAATTGTCGTGGGGGCAGGCCCGGCGGGACTGTTCGCAGCTTTGCGGCTCATTGAACTGGGGGTTCGTCCGCTTGTACTCGAACGCGGGAAAGACGTGCGGGCCCGTCGCCGGGATCTGGCTGCAATCAACAAAGAACATCTGGTCAATCCCGAATCCAACTACTGCTTTGGCGAAGGCGGGGCGGGTACGTATTCCGATGGAAAGCTCTATACCCGTTCTAAAAAACGCGGGGACATTCGGCGTATCCTCGAAATTCTGGTTAATCATGGGGCCGTCGAAGATATTCTGGTGGAGGCCCACCCGCACATTGGCACCAACAAGTTACCCAATGTCGTGGCCGCCCTTCGCGAACAAATTCTGCAATCCGGAGGAGTAATCAAGTTTGATACGAAAGTCACCGATTTTATCCTGGAAAAAGGAGAAATGCGGGGCGTTATTACCGCTGACGGGCAAAGCTATACGGGGCTGGGCGTCATTCTGGCAACGGGACATTCTGCCCGGGATATTTTCGAACTCTGCGAGAAACGGGGCATCCTGCAGCAAGCCAAGCCTTTTGCGATGGGCGTGCGGATCGAACACCCGCAGTCGCTGATTGACCAGTTGCAGTACCACCGGCCCGATCGGGGCATTCTGCCCGCTGCCTCGTACAGTCTGGTCGCTCAAACGCAGTACAAGGGTGTTGAACGGGGCGTATTTTCATTCTGTATGTGTCCAGGTGGTTTTATCGTTCCGGCGGCTACGGCTCCCGGCGAGCTGGTCGTCAATGGCATGTCGCCTTCCCGCCGCGATTCCTACTTCGCCAATTCAGGCATGGTGGTAGCCGTCAACGAGCCCGATTGGAAAAAATACAGTAAACACGGGGCTTTGGCCGGACTCCGCTATCAGCAGGAAGTGGAGCAGCAAGCCTGTCAGGCGGCGGGGCAAACACAATTGGCACCTACCCAGCGGGTACAGGATTTCCTGACGGGTAAGGTATCGTCCTCGCTGAACGAGACTTCGTATCAGCCCGGACTGGTCGCTCTGGATTTATCGAGCCTGTTACCCGAAACCATTGCTCAACCCCTGAAGCTGGGCTTACAGGAATTTGGCAAACGCATGCGGGGCTATGCCTCCAACGAAGGTCAGCTCATTGGCGTAGAAAGCCGAACGTCTTCACCCGTACGGATTCCGCGGGATCGCGAAAGTTATGAACACATACAGGTCAAACGACTGTATCCTTGCGGAGAAGGGGCCGGATACGCCGGAGGGATTGTCTCGGCGGCAGTAGATGGCGAACGTTGTGCTGAAGCCCTGGTCGATCGTTACCGCCGCTAAGCCGGAAAAGGGGCGGGGAATGGTTTTCGGGGATCAGAAGTCGAGATAAAAAAATGAGTGACCGAATCCGAACAGTTTCAGTAACTTATGTACCTAAACCACGGGTGAGTTCCGCAAAGTATGTGCTGATTTCAGTCAGGAAGACGTATCTTGCAGGGCACACCCCGAAATTTCCTCACCAATATGAATCTGACTACGGCAACCTTCTCTGAATTTTCCCAGTCACTCAGCCAGCGATTGCAAGAGCCGCTGCCGGGTGAACTGGCCCATCAGAAAATGGCTTCCGGCAGCCGGACTCGCTTCAAAATCCAGCCCAACGAACGCACGCGGCAAAGTGCCGTTTTGATCTTATTTTACCAGTATCTGGGTAATATCTATCTGCCTCTGATTCTTCGGCCTAAGTACGAAGGGGTGCACGGCGGTCAGATGGCTTTTCCTGGTGGACGCATGGAACGAACCGATAAAAGTTTGATTCATACGGCCTTACGCGAAGCTCAGGAAGAAATTGGAATCAAAGCCAGTGACGTAAAGATCCTGGGTTCACTCACCAAATTGTATATTCCACCCAGTAACTTCTGGGTGTTACCGGTCGTCGGAACCCTGCCGTACCGCCCTGATTTTTATCCGGATCCCGTAGAAGTCGATATGATCTTCGAAGTAGAATTAATGGAGATGATGAATGAAGGCATTCTCGGTACCGAAAAACGCGAATCCAAAGGTTTCGTTTTCGACGCTCCCTATTACCTGTTGCAGGAGAATAAAGTATGGGGTGCTACGGCCATGATGATTGCCGAATTATTGGTAGTCGTGCATGAAGCCCAGTAGAAGGAAATGAGTAAATTTTATATACAATTCTGAAGGAATAAGCGATAGGTGGCGTAAAATATTCATTAAAATTCACTATCTTTACCCATGAGCAGAGCAGTCTGCTTCAAAAAAGGTACGATTCATCTGAAGTACTGACAATTTCCATATATACATTAAATATCAGGGAGTTAACAGGGCAGATCCTTCAAAATACCAAGTGTTTTACCCCACGAATGGGGTCTGCTTCCCATTCGATTTGAACCCGTTTTTTACCCATGTCCGAAGCACTCGAACAGGAAGAATCCTTGCATCAGCAAATGTCCGTCGATGGGCTGTATGAGCAATGGTTTCTGGAATATGCCTCCTATGTGATTCTGGAGCGGGCTGTCCCCGCTATTGAAGACGGATTTAAGCCCGTACAACGTCGCATCCTGCACGCCCTTCGCGAGCTGGATGATGGCCGTTTTAATAAAGTAGCCAACGTCGTTGGGGCGGCCATGCAGTATCACCCGCACGGCGATGCCTCGATTTACGATGCCATTGTAAACATTGGTCAGAAGTCCCTGCTGTTTGATTGTCAGGGAAACTGGGGCGATATCAATACGGGCGATAGTGCAGCCGCAGCCCGGTACATTGAAGTACGTCTGTCAGCTTTCGGTAAGGAAGTCGTCTTCAACGAAGATACTACCGAATGGCAACTGAGCTACGATGGACGGAAACGCGAGCCGGTTACGCTACCCGTTAAATTCCCTTTACTACTAGCCCAGGGCGTGGAAGGGATTGCCGTCGGGCTTTCCACCAAAATTCTGCCCCATAACTTCATTGAACTTTGCGAAGCTTCCATTGAAGTGCTGAAAGGGCACTCGATTTCCTTACTGCCGGACTTTCCGACGGGAGGTATGATCGATGCCAGCAACTACAATGATGGGCAACGCGGAGGCAAAGTACGGGTACGGGCGAAAATCCGCGAGCTGGATAAGAAGACGCTCGTGATCCACGAAATTCCGTACGGCACCACGACGACTTCCGTAAAGGACTCGATCATCAAGGCCAACGATGAAGGCAAAATCAAGATTCGTAAAGTAGAAGATCTGACGTCGAGAAACGTGGAAATTCACGTGCATCTGGCTCCGGGCGTATCCCCGGATATTACCATCGATGCCCTCTACGCCTTTACGGAATGCGAAGTAAGCATTTCGCCCAATGCCTGTATCATCATCGGCGATAAGCCCGTTTTTTCTAACGCAACGGATATTCTGCGAATTAATACCGAGCAGACCAAGGACTTGCTACGGCAGGAACTCGAAATCCGGAAGAACGAACTACAGGAAAAAATTCTCTTTTCTTCGCTGGAAAAAATCTTCATCGAAAACCGCATTTACCGCAAAATCGAGGAATGCGAAACCTTCGAAGCGGTAATTGCCACGGTGGACAAAGGGCTAAAGCCTTATAAAAAGAATTTTTACCGGGAAATTGTCGAGGACGATTTGTTACGACTGCTGGAAATCCGAATCAAACGTATTTCCCGCTACGACGCTTTCAAGGCCGACGAAGTAATGAAACGCCTGAATGATGAGCTGACGGAAGTGCTCGATCACCTGGCACACCTGACCCGGTACGCGATCGATTATTACAAAAATCTGCTGAAGAAATTTGGCAAAGGTCGCGAACGTAAAACCGAACTCAAAAACTTTAATACCGTATCCGTGGCCGTAGTGGCGGCGACGAATGCCAAGCTGTACGTCAACCGTGAGGATGGATTCATCGGTTTTGGATTGAAGAAAGACGAGTACGTCTGCGACTGTTCCGATATCGACGACATCATCGTTTTCCGCCGCGACGGCAAGTGCCTGGTGACCAAAATTCAGGAAAAAGTATTTGTCGGGAAAGACATTATTTTCTGCAGTATATTCCGCAAAGGAGATGATCGCCGGGTGTACAACCTGATCTACAGCGATTCCAAATCCGGAGTTACCTACGCGAAACGGTTCTGTGTAACGGCCGTAACCCGCGATCGGGAGTATGACCTGACAGCGGGTAATCCAAAGTCTAAATTACTCTGGTTTACGGCTAACGACAACGGAGAAGCGGAGACCGTAGAGATCAAGTTGACGGCTTCCTGTACGGCCAAGGTGAAGCAGTTTGAATGGGATTTTGCTAAACTCGCCATCAAAAACCGCGAAGCACTGGGGAATCAGGTGACGAAATTCCCGGTTCGTAAAGTTGAACTCAAACGTACGGGAGTATCCACGCTGGGCGGCGTAGACATCTGGTACGATGCGACCATCAGCCGCCTCAACCGCGATAATCGGGGGCAGTACCTGGGGAATTTCGAAGCGAAAGATTCCATCCTGGTGGTGTACAAAGATGGCAATTACGAGTTGACCAGCTTTGAACTGACGAATCGTTACGAGCAGGATCAGATCTTGGTGCTGACCAAATACACCCCGGAAACGGTGATCTCCGCAGTTCATTACGACGCTGCCCAGAAAAACCATTTTGTGAAGCGTTTCCACATCGAAACGACTACGATCGATAAGAAATTTCAGTTTATCAGCGAGGCGAAAGGTTCTAAGTTGCTGATGGCGAGCGTAGACGCTCATCCGCGAATCGAGGTAGCTACGAAGGAAAAGGACAAAGGACCCGTCGAGAAAGAGGAAGTGGCCGTGGATGAGTTCGTGGAAGTACGGGGCTGGAAAGCCCTGGGTAATAAGCTCTCATCGCATAAAGTGGTAGAGGTGAAAACGCTGGCTTCAAAGCCGGTGGAAAAGCCCCAGGAAGTGAAAAAGATTCCGATTGAAACCGAAACGGAACCTGAACATTCCTCCGAAGAAAAAGTTACTGAAGAACAGGATGACACGGCTCCGATTAATCAATTAGATTTGTTTGGTTAGGCAAAGCTTCCGAGCTTAGGGGAGCCAAGCCAGCCAGATCCGGTGCTAGACAAATTTTCGTATGGTAGACCGAACGCTTCTTTTCCGGGCTTCACGTCGCGTGAATACCACCGCTTACTGGGTAGCCAGAATTACCAAGTGGGCGATGAAAGGAGCGTTTGCGGTTCTAATGCTGGTTTTGCTCTGTAATGCCTGGGTCGTCCTGAGTACGCAGGGAAAGAATTATTACTTTATCAAACAGCTTCCCACCAACGATGTGGGGCTGGTATTAGGGACAAGCAAGTACATTGCCAACGGTCGCGAAAATCTGTTTTTCAAGCATCGCATGGAAGCAGCGGCCCTGCTGTATCACGAGGGTAAAGTAAAAGTGTTGATTCTGAGCGGTAATAACGATTCGGAATACTATAACGAACCCCGCGATATGGAGGACGCTCTGGTGAATTTGGGCGTACCGGCCAATATCATTCAGCACGATTTTGCGGGACGCCGCACGTACGATAGCATTGTACGTTGCCGGGAAGTGTTTAAGCACAAAAACGTTACCGTGATCTCACAGCCTTTTCATAATGCCCGGGCTTTATTCTTAGCCGATCAACTGGGGGTAGATGCGGTCGCTTTTGCGGCTCAGGATGTCCCGAATGGCTATTCGCTGAAAACGCTGGTTCGGGAATATCTGGCCCGACCGAGAGCGGTAATGGATGTTTTTTTTCTGAATCCCTCGTTTGCCAAAACGAATCAGCCCATCGAGAACGAACGCCGGAAACGGAAAATGGACGATACGCTATAAAACGTTTGTTTCGGACCGATACAAACCTTTATCTCCGCAAAACCCGGGCCGTTGGTTCGGGTTTTGTTACTTTTGCGGGAATTTAGTACCCTATGAAAATCATTGAAACCCATGCTCATTTATACGATGAGCAATACGATACCGACCGCACCGCCATGATTGAACGGGCATTGGCGGCTGGTGTAACGGAATTCTGGTTACCCAATTGTGATTCCGAAACCATATCCGGCATGATGGAGCTGGCTCAAACCTATCCGGGCCAGTGCCGACCCATGATTGGTCTGCATCCTACCTACGTAAAGGAAAATGTGGAACAGGAATTACAAACGATGCAGCAATGGCTGGAAAAAAGTGCGGATGCCTTTGTGGCCATTGGCGAAATCGGGCTGGACTTCTATTGGGATACCACCTTCGCCGAACAACAGAAAGCGGCCTTTTCCCATCAGCTTGGCTGGGCGAAGCAGTATCAATTACCCATCGCTATTCATTGCCGGAACGCCTTCTGGGAAACCGTTGAACTCATTGAAAAGCACAATGACCCGAATCTGCGGGGTATTTTCCATTGTTTTTCGGGTGGGGTAGAAGAGGCCCGGAAAGTCGTGGAGTTAAACTTCCTCTTAGGCATCGGCGGCGTAGTGACTTTTAAAAACGGTGGACTGGATAAAGTGATTCCGGAAGTAGGTCTGGAACATCTGGTACTGGAAACGGATGCACCCTACCTGGCTCCGGTACCGTACCGGGGCAAACGCAACGAACCCAGTTACCTGCCACTGATTGCCCAGCGAATCGCAGATTTGAAGCAGGTACCCGTCCAGACCATTATCGAACAGACGACCGCCAATGCTCTGCAATTGATTCAGTAAGGTTTTTTGTGTATCCCCCCAAACGATTACTTCCTTGAAAATCATAAAATTAGATACGGCAGCTTCGGCTTCCTCCCCGCTTTCCGTACTGGTTATTTATACGGGTGGAACCTTTGGTATGGTCTACGACCGTCGGCTGGAAACGCTGGTGCCCTTCAACTTCGAACAGATTCTGGAACGCATTCCGGAATTGGCTCGCCTGCGGTTTTCCATTTCCGTACTCGTGCTGGACGAACTGCTCGATTCTTCGAACATGGTACCCAATAACTGGCTGGAAATCAGCCGGATCATTGGTGAGCATTACGAGCAGTATGACAGCTTTGTGATTGTACACGGAACGGATACCATGGCGTATACGGCTTCGGCACTGGGCTTTTTGTTCGAGAATCTGAATAAACCCGTGATTCTCACCGGGGCCCAATTACCCATTGGAGCTGCCCGTACCGATGCCGTTGAAAACTTCATCACGGCCCTGGAAATTGCCGCCGCCCGTGATGAACAGCAGCGACCCATGGTGCCCGAAGTAGCCATTTATTTTCATTCGTACCTGTTACGGGGTAATCGGGCCCGCAAACAGGAGAGTAGTCAGTTTAATGCGTTTCAGTCGGAAAACTATCCGTATCTGGCCGAAGCAGGTGTAACCATTGATTACAATCGGCCTTACATTCGTGCCTACGATTCTACAAAGCCCTTTTCTGTACACGAAACGCTGGATGCGAACGTGGTGATTTTAAAACTCTTTCCGGGAATTTCACCTTCCGTGATGAACAGTATTTTCTCGATTGAAAGATTAAAGGGAGTGGTGCTCGAAACCTACGGAGCGGGAAATGCCCCCACGGCTCCCTGGTTTTTAGAAACGCTGGAAAAAGCGACCGATCGCGGTCTGATCTTACTGAACGTGTCGCAATGTACGGGAGGACGGGTACTGCAGGGGCGGTACCAAACCAGTAAGTACCTCAACGAGATGGGTTTAGTCAGCGGAGCGGACCTGACCTCTGAGGCGGCAGTGACCAAACTGATGTTCCTGCTGGGGCAGTACGGCGACGATTCTGCGATGATTCGTCAAAAATTGACGGAATCTTTACGGGGAGAATTAAGCTAAACACTTGCTTTTGGCTCTTTTTTGTTTGTATCTTGCGACCCCAAACAAACAGAGGGGTGTCCGAGTGGTTGAAGGAGCACGCCTGGAAAGTGTGTATACCTCTCAAGGGTATCGAGGGTTCGAATCCCTTCCCCTCTGCGAAAAGCCTGATTATCGAATCGATAGTCAGGCTTTTTAGTTACGCACAAATTTCTGCCAGCGTATCTGCTTCGTCTTCTATCATCTGTTATCTATTAAGGAAATAAGCTTTTCAGAAAAGTTTTGTAACCCATAAGTTGCTCAATAATTTCTAAAGTTGAATAGCCTATTGTGTCTTACCAAAGGCGAATCAGTTCAATTTTAGCAATAATTCCACCTACTCAGATTCCTGGTTTGGGTATTCAACTCGTTACAGAAAGAGCAGCATCATAGGCAGTTGAAGCAAAATATAATCTAAAGTACCCGTAAAAATTTATTTGTTTGAGAAGATTGAAGTTTATAGAAAATTAGGTAGTATCTACTAAAAAAATACTTAGAAAGCTAGTTGAATCTTTATGGTTTCGTTAAATGATCGGAAATGCTGCCGTCAGATGATTCTTCTTTATAGTAACATAACTACATTATTTATCTAATTTATGCGTAATTGGTGGGCATTACTAGTCGTTTGTGACTATACGTTTTAACCCTACTTTTAACAAGCCGCTTTACGTGTATGAAATCTTTTTTACAAATCACTCCAACGCATCTTACTAAAACATTTTTGCAAGCAACGACTCGCAGGATTACTACCGCCTCTCTTTTTCTGATTGGCTTTACTTCTATCCAGGTACAGGCTCAGAATAATATGGGGATTGGTACTGCAAGCCCGGATGCCTCTGCCGTTCTCGACGTGGTAAGTACGAACAAGGGGGTACTCGTCCCCCGCATGCTTGATTCCGAGCGTCTCGTGATTCCCAATCCTGCTACGGGCCTGATTGTTTATCAAACCAATGGAACGGCTGGCTTTTATTACAACGCGGGCACGCCGGCTACCCCGAGCTGGATTAAACTCAGTAGTGGCGTCGTCGCAGTGGCCGACGGTGGGACCGGAGCAACGACGGCCTCGGGTGCCCGGACCAATCTGGGGCTGGGAACCTTAGCTACCTTGAACAGCGTGTCGAGTAACGAAATCACGAATGGAACCATCGTAAACGCCGATATTAGCAATGCAGCAGGCATCGATGGGTCCAAGATAGCCGGTAACATTGAGGGAAAAGCAGTTAACGTAACAGGAGTCGTTCCCCTGGATCATGGAGGTACGGGACAAACGACCCAGAGTGCAGCTCTGAATGCCTTATTACCCACCCAGAGTTCGAACAGTGGTAAGGTTTTACAAACGGATGGATCAAATGCCACCTGGGCTACCCCGAGTACGGGCGGTGGCCAGGTTTTTGCCATCACTACGTTCAATCCGATTACGCAAATCGTGGAGCAAAAGGCGATTATGCTTACCGCTACCAGCGGGCAGCAACCACCGTTCATTATGCCGGCTTCGGGTACTTGCGATGTGATCTATTTAGAGGACGTAGCACAGGCAAATCAGGCAAGCACGGAATGTAAAGCAGAATTATACAAAAACGGGGTAGCCACCGGATTGGCAATTCGGGTCGTATCCGCTACGACGTCGAATGCCAAAACAGCGGGCTCGGCAACGGGTTCGGTCTCTTACGTAATGGGTGATGTACTGACGTTCGGCGTATCAAGTACGAACACTACCCCTAACGTTCGCATGAATATCTCCATGCGTTGCCGCTAAGGTAAGCTTACTACAAAAATAAATGCATCTCCTACAAACGGACGGTGTCAGGCTGGGAATCTTATCCAGCCTGACACCGTCCGTTTTTGGGTATCTCATCCACCGATGCTTTGATCTGGTCCTGACGAAGTAACGAATGAGGTTTAGTACCGGGCTTGGGGACGTCTGGCTTTCCCATCAATCGTCCGTCCGTTTCTCAATCGCTTCGATAACCTCAATAATCACCTTCTACCGATTCATGGATTTTAAGGCAAATTCCCCGCATGGTTTTTTTAAGTATAAGTATCTACTCAGTAACCCGTAAATATAATGTAGTAAGTTGCTGATTAACAGTAGATTAATTTTGAACGACGTGCCGATTTGACCGTTTGGTACACTCGGATTTTAAGGTACAGGTCGTTAGAATTTTCTAATAACCCTAAAACAAAAGAATCATGGAACACAGTGTGGATGGCATCAAAATTGACTTGCAAACGGTGGGATTCAAGGAGTCTCCCGAGTTAGTGACCCAGGTAGAAAACGAACTGCGACGCCTCATGCGTTTTCGGCAGGATATCGTAGCCGCTGACTTCTACTTCAGTGAAGATGGCCGCAACCCGGAAACCAATAAAGTGGTACGCTGGCGTCTGGGCGTGCCGGGGAAAGATCTGTTTGCGGAAGCGAACTCGGCTTCGTGGTACAGTAGTCTTCGGGACGCGGGAGAAAAACTTCGCCGCCAGTTTGTAGACTAAGCTTACTTCTTTGAGGTCTATTCAAACGTCTGTTTTTCAACAGACGGAGGCCGATCTATGCGTACACTAAATAAAACTTCTCACTAATACACTCTTCAAAACAGAAAGCTTATGACCCGATTTAATGTAGATCATTTCAATGCCTTAGCTCAAAAAGAAGCAACTCTTTGCGTCTCCCTTTATACACCGACTGAAAAGATTTCAACCGATGGGCACCAATCAAGTAAAATTCACTTCAAAAACGCGTTGACTGAAGCCCGGAACCAGTTGCTGGAAGTCCATGAAATGTCAGAATCAGATGCCGATTCATTTTTGGCGGAAGGCTTTCAGTTACTGGACGATCAGGAATTCTGGAAATACAGTTCAGATATGCTGGCGTATTTCATTTTTGATGGCGAAAGTGTGTTTTACAAACTACCCTTATCCATCGAATCACCCATTTGTCAGGTAAACCAGCGGCCCTACCTGTTACCGCTCATTCCCGAGTTAAATGACGACGGACACTTCTATCTGCTGGTGTTAAATCTGAAACAGGTAAGCCTGTTGGAGCTGACCCGGTCCACGATGGAACAGATTCCTCTGCCTGACTCCGTCTCGGCTTCGTATACCGAGGAAATTGAAGACGCGGATAATCAGAAAGCCCTGCAACACCGCAGTGGCATTGGCGAAGCGGGAGCCATGTTTCATGGCCAGGGAAGCGGGTCAAGCGAAGCCCGGAAAGCAGAGATTCTCCAGTATTACCTTCGGTTGAGTACGGACATTGAGGCGATTCTGAACCAGAATCCATTGCCACTGGTACTGGCGGGGGTCGATTATTTGATTCCGCTCTACAAACAGGCCAGCAACTATACCCATGTGGTCGAGCCGTATCTAACGGGCAGTTATTCGGAAGACGATACCCTAACACTGTCAACCGAAGCCTGGCAGCTGATGGAACCTCAATTCGTACAGGGCCGTCTCGACCGAAAGGAGAATTACGGCCTTTTTGCCGCGAAAGGGCAGGGAGGGGATGACGTGGAAACGGTGATCCTAACCGCTCTTAGTGGGGGGGTCGATACTTTATTCGTTCAGGCTCAGGAAGAAGTATGGGGAACGTACGACGCGGAGAAGTTTAGCCTCACCGTGGAGGAGTCGCCGAGCCGCAGCAATTATTCCTTGCTCAACGAGGCTGCTCAAAAGACCATCGCGTACGGTGGAAACGTGTATCTGGTCGAGAAAGATGAAATGCCAGCGACGGATTCCATGATCGCGGGCATGTTCCGCTATCCTCTGACAGAAGTCAATCAGGAAACCGAGAACACCCTTTAAATCACATCAAAAACAAAAATCAGAGTTAACCCGATATATTATGCGACAACCGCCCCAAAACTATAAACCCATTGAAAATTACGGAATCATCGGCAATATGAAGACGACCGCCTTGGTCGGCATGGATGGTTCGATTGATTTCTTATGCTTCCCCCGATTCGATTCCCCGAGTGTCTTTGCCCGTATTCTGGATCACCAGAAAGGAGGCCATTTTTCGGTAGAGCCCCAGATGAAGGAGGTACAGCATAAACAGCTCTATCTGCCCGAGACGGCCGTACTGATTACCCGCTTTTTTTCGGAAGAAGGCATCGCCGAGATAACGGATTATATGCCCGTCCGGCATGAATCCGAACGGAGTTACAACGCCGTCGTTCGTAAGATCAAGGCGGTGCGGGGGACCATCAAGTTCAAAATGAAAATGCAGCCGCGGTTTGATTATGCCCGCGAAAAGCACTCCGTTGAGCCCAAAGGGGAGGCGTTGTATTTTAAAGCGGACGACGGTACCAAAACCGAACTTCGTTTACAGGCCAGTTTTCCATTGGAGGTACGCGATGGAGATGCCTACGCCGAGTTTGAACTGAAGGAATCGGAACGGGCGTTGATCGTCCTGGAATCCATTGATGCGGGGAAGGAAAAAGACCTCGCCGATCTGGCTTTCTATGCGGAAAAAACGTATTTCGATACGATCAATTTCTGGCGTAAGTGGGTCAATCAAACGACCTACAAAGGCCGCTGGAAGGAAATGATCTGTCGGTCGGCGATTACGCTGAAATTGCTCACTTCGACGGAGTTTGGCTCGGTAGTAGCGGCGGCAACCTTTGGCTTACCGGAGGAACTGGGAGGCGATCGGAACTGGGATTACCGCTTTACCTGGATTCGGGACGCGGCCTTTACCATGTACGCTTTTCTGAAACTGGGCTTTAAACAGGAAGCCGCTGATTTTCTGCGTTGGATTATCGAACAGGATAAAAACCGCGATCTGCACTTGCTGTACAAGGTGGATGGTACGGCCGACATGGAAGAAATCGAACTGACGCATCTGGAAGGCTATAAGCAGTCGGCTCCCGTTCGCATCGGAAACGAAGCCAACAGTCAGTTGCAGCTGGACATCTACGGCGAACTCCTGGATACGATCTACATCTTCAATAATTACCACCAGCCGATTACGTACGAATTGTGGGAAATCATCTGCAAGGAAGTCAAAATCGTGATGGAACGCTGGCGGGAAGCCGATCACGGCATCTGGGAAATCCGGAACGAAGAGCATGAATTTCTGCACTCCCGACTGATGTGCTGGGTGGCCATGGACCGGGCCATTAAAATCGGTGTGCATCGGTCATTTCCCTTTCCGCAGCAGGAATGGGTGCAGGTACGCGATGAAATCTACCAGGACATTTACCATAACTTCTGGAATGAAAAACTACAATGCTGGGTACAGTTCAAGGATGGAGACAAAGTGGCCGAAACCGTGGATGCCAGTGTCCTGCTGATGCCGCTGGTACACTTCGTGACGCCCGACGAACCCCGGTGGATTTCCACGCTGGAAGCCGTCAACCAGCATTTGCGACTGGATGTACTGGTGTATCGCTACGATAACGAGGTTTCCGGAATCGATGGCTTAGAGGGCGAAGAAGGTACGTTTACCATGTGTTCATTCTGGTACGTGGAATGTCTGGCCAAGGCCGGTCGACTGGATGAAGCTGTTGAAAATTTCGAAAAAATGCTGGGGTACGGCAACCACCTGGGATTATTCGCGGAACAAATCAGCAAGAAAGGCGAACACCTGGGTAACTTCCCGCAGGCCTTCACGCACCTGGGCCTCATCAGTGCCGCTCTGGAACTCGATAAGAAACTAAGTCGCAAAAATGGCTAAGGCGGTATAGCCTTGCCAGGGTGAGTTCTAGATAGTTCTTACGCTTCTGCAATCCGGGTCTGCCCTTCATGGAAACGTTCATGAAGGGCAGACCCGGATCTTTTATGGCAGGAAGCCAAGCCGGTTCACGACGCACTTTCCTCAACCGAAGAAGTCAAAAGCACAAGTCAGCCGGATTGGGTGGGAAGACGGTTGAAAGGCGAACAACTTTGTATCATCCCAATCAGGAATTTTCAACCGATCAACCATGATACAAAAACGTTTTGCTTTAACCCTTTTACTCGCTACGGCGGGCTTCTGGATAGCCGCCCGTACGGCCGACATCCTCGCCGATCTGCGGTTAAAAACTGAAAATATTCAGGAAATCAGTATGGATGCCGTCACGTCCGATGGGCTGAGTGTACCCTACGTGCCCTACGAAGGCAAGCAGTGGGCGAAAGCCCTGTCGGCTCCCGCCAAGGTGGAGGCGGTTAAAGCTCTGGGCCGAATTGTAAGGGCCTATACCGAAACGGAAGATTTCCGCAAGCGATACGATCAGTACATGCAGGAAAAGTATGACGTGAGTACGGATCAAACGCAACGGCTCCAGTCGGATCAAAACGCTCGTCAGCAAATGAGCGAACAGACGGAGGCACTGGGCGGATCGTACGATGAGATGGTCCGTCAATCGACGCAGGCGATGGCTCAAATGGAACCTTCGATGTTACGGATGGTGCTGAAAACCCAGATTGAAGGCCTGGTAGAAGGATTGAACGGAGCTGAAGGAGAGACAAAAACCAAAGGGGCTGCCGAGCTGACCCAGCTTAAAAAGTTACAGGCGATTACCAATCCCGCAGAATTCAAGAAACAGTACCTGGCCTACTATACCCAATGGATGAACCAGCAGATCAAGGAAGGAAATGCCCGAATGGTGGAGGATGAGGAAGAAGCAAAGGAGAAAGCCGCCGATTATCAGAAACGCCTTGCTGAATACAAAGCCCATGCCAATCCGAAGCTTGCTCTGAAGGAACGATTACGGGAATGCATTACCCTCATCGAAAGTGTGGACTTTAACGCCAGACTCATCAAAAAGGGCTCCCGACTGGAGTTCGAAAATCCCGACTATCGTAGTAAGTCCAGCACCTGGAAAACGGTATTCCGGATGGGACAGGAACCCGCAATGGCCGTCCGGGATTTCGCCCAGGTTTGGCTTAAGGAGTTAAAATAGAAGCGTATGGAAACTGAGAAGGTCCCGTATAACTCACGTATACGGGACCTTCTCGGTATTTAATCCTGACTGTCGCGAAGACTTAATTTTTGAGTTTGTCTACCCGCAGCATGTAGTTGTACCCGCCCTGTAGTTCCAAACCGGGCGTGGTTTTACCCGTGGCCGGATCGTATTCCCACACGTAATCCTTACCCGTTTCGGCGTTGGACAGGATATAGGCTTTGCCGTTATCAATCGTTACGCTTTCGAGGGTTTCGGAATTGTCGTAGGGAATGTCGCTGAGCTTTTTCGTAACCGCTCCGGTACTCAGATTGACGATGGCAAAACCGTAGATGTGGCTGGATTTTGAACCACTGGCTGCGATCTTGGGATCTTCGTACTTCACTACGGCTTCGCCATTGCCGATATTCCACATCGCAAACACCGAGCCGCCCAGTGCATCACTCAGATTGATTTTAAAGCTGGCATCAAACTCGGTCGTGCCGTTTTTGATACGGTACAATACCGAGGGCAGTTTCATACTGCTTCGCGACGAACCCGGCGTAGCCAGGTGATACAGATCGCCGCTGCTGGTTACGAACGAAGCCGGTTCCCACATGCTGATCCCGCCCGCTCCGGTAGTTTTGTCATCCTGTACCACTTTGGAAAGCGTCATGGCCGGATAATCGAATACGCCTACATTAACCTGGCGGTAGGCCGCGGGCCAGTTGCCTGTATACATAAATCCTACAAACAGTTTGCCCTTCGTATACTCCGTCGTACCAATGCTCAGGTAGGGAAACCCGGTTGGGCTGGCGGGTACGCTCAGTTCGCCGTTCGTGATCGCCAGCGTCGTGGCATTGACCACCGAGTATAAAATCTTGTTGCTGTCGCCATTTACGCCAATCAGCACCAGCGTATTGTCATCCACCCAGGTGTAGCTGCTGACGTTCTTTTGGTAGGTAAAGGGCACTTCCTTCACGGCCGTCAGCTGGTTGTTTTCAAACTTGAATTTCGAAAATTTTCCGTTGTTCGAACTGGTACTGGGGTAATAGTAAAAGCCACCGTGGGGAATGATGCCGTAATCGGCCTTGCCCGTTACTTCCACGCCATTGCCGGACAGGCTAAGCACGCCCGTTTGGAGGGAATTGGTACCGACTACGTACTGGAAGGTATTGGGCCAGCTACCCACTTGAAGCCACACGGCGTAGTCGGGAGCCTGATCGTTGGCTGGTTCTTCAGCGGGACTGTCTTTGCTACAGGATTGGAAACCCGCCAGGGCCGTCAGCAGCAAAAGGGACGAAAGAGTTTTGTGAAACAAACGCATACGTAAAAATGGATTAGGAACGAAAGGAGTTATTGAATGAAATAGCGGAGCTTCACCCCAAAGGCCCGACCCGGTTTCTGCAGCCGGAAATTGTCGTAGGCCAGAGCGTTCGCCAGATTCCGGCTCTCGAAGGAGATGTTGTACTTCCCATTGTCGCGGGAGTAGGTGAGGGAGGCGTTCTGAATAAACTGGGTCGGAATCCGGTTGAGGCTGGACTTGGTACCGAAGGCTTCCCAGCTCAGGTAAAACCAGTGGACGTACTGAGCCCCCCAGTTGAGTTGAAGCCGGGTGTTTTTGCCCAGTAAATCGTTTTTCCCGATGCTGATGTCCGCATTACCGAAGGCCCAGGGTTGATTGGGAATTTTGTTGAGGTACGTAGCCTCGGGCGTACCCGTGGAGCCCGGTGCGTATTTGGTCGTGTTGATGGCGTTCTGGTAGCTGCCATTCACCATGATACTCAGCAGGTGGTCGTAATCGTAGCGAAACTCGGCTTCCAGTCCGTTCACGCGTACTTTGGACGTATTGGCGTAGCGGCTTACGGCCCGGTTGGATTGATAGACAACGGCGTAAATGAAATCGCTGGCATCGCGGAAAAACCAGGAGGCTTCGGCAAAAAAGTGATGCTTCTGCACGCGTTTATTCAGAAAAGCTCCCACGTTCACGTTATGACTGGCCTCCGGTTTCAGATCCAGATTGGCAATGATCGTGTAACCGTTTCCGAACATTTCACCCACTTCCTGCAGGCGGTACGAGCGTTCGTACGAAGCTTTCACGCCGATTGATTCCGAAATCCGGAACCGCGAGGCAATACCGTAGCCCAACCGGTGAATGAAATCCTGTACGCTGGACGTTTCGCCGGATGTATCCAATGCCCGATCTTGAGCAATGGACATGCCATAATATTTGCCGAAATACGTCGTCATCCACCGCTGATCGAGCAGATTTTGCTGATAGGCGAGTCCCAGCAGGTGTTTCCCGAGTACACCCGGACTGGCGTCTCCTTCCTCCACCAACTCGTTATACATTTTGTTTTTAACGTGATCGAAGGTGTAGTTGACGTTGATTGAATGCTGATCCGTCAGGGCATAACTCGCATTGACCCGGCCGAAGGTTTTGGTTCGGATCACCCGATTCAGGGAGCGGCCATAGCCAATTTCTGCCTGATTGGTCTTCACCCGCGAACCGTCCCAGGCGTATTGATAACCCGCCGTATCGACCACTACGTAATTATCCACGGAACGTGACAGAAAGGCGTTTACATCCAAACCCTGGACCAGAAAGTTGTTTTTTCGGTACCGAACCGACGTATTCCAGGCATCGCGTGGCGGGTTGCTGCCCCATAGACGACCTCCTGCCGGGTGCCCGTCTGAATATCCTGAGCCGACGTATTATACGAAACTCCCACAAAGAAGACGTCGGCCCACTTTTTATTGTTCACCCCCACTTCCAGCTGTCCCATCGCCGACTGAAATGTATCGTGAAAACGACGAAGGTCTTTCCTGACGTAGACTTCCCGATCAGCATCCCATATTTCGATGCCCCGCATGATATAATTGTTGTTGGAGTAATTGTAGAAGGCATTGGCCCGTAGCGTGAGGCCCGTTCGGGGGTGAATGTACTGGCCCGTAAGAGCCGCCCGATGCGTGTTGAAGGAGCTATAACTGTAGCTGGCATCCAGGTAGTTACGGATCTGCTGATTCGTGATGAGGTTCACGGCTCCGCCCATCGCATCCGAGCCCAGCGATACCGGCACGACGCCTTTGTATACTTCGATACGCTCGGCCAGATTGACGGGAATAGTATTCAGCGTGAGCGAACTGCCCATGACTTCCAGCGGAATACCGTCAATGAAAAACCGGACAGCCTTCCCCGATAAACCATTGATTGAGAAGTTGAAATCCGAACCCAGACCGCCCTGCTCGCGTACCCGAACGCCCGTTGTGCGGTTGAGTACCTGGTTCATATCCACGTTGGTATTGGCAAACAGGCGGGTTTCGATGGCGTTGACGGCGAAGGCCTGTTCTTTGACCTGCTGGTTCTCGGTCTTGCCCGTTACAACGACTTCGTTCATCGTGCGGGAATCGGCTTTGAGAATGAACGCAACGGATTGTCCGGCCCGAATTTCTTTGGATTGCGGAAGAAACCCCACCCCCGAAGCCGTAATCGTCAGCAATTCCGTCCGGTTTACCCGAAGCTGAAAGGATCCCGTCGTATCCGTCGTGGTGCCGAGGGCAGAACCTTTTACGCGGATGCTGATCCCCACGAGGGGCAGCTTGTCTTCGGAATGAACCGTACCCGAAACGGTCGGTCCAGTCTGGGCCAACGACCGGAGAGTTAGGAAGAAAAGAAGGAAGAAAGAGGTAGACGCTTGCATGGGGAAACGAGAAGGGGAAACAACGCCTTCTCTTCTCCTAGTTGCATAAACCCGACTATACCGAAGCTGGGAAAGAAATAAAATGCGGTACGTGAAACGCGGTAGCCTTTAGTCAGACGTTTGGCCGGACGCGTCCTTCAGTTTTTCGAGCCGTAAGAGGTAATCCACGGAGCCTTCGATTTTCAGGCCTTTCTTCAGGCTCTGATCGTTTGGATTGTAGACCCAGATGTAATTATTGTCTGGACCGGCATTGACCGAAATATAGACCAAACCCCGATCCACAAGTACGCAGCTACGGGCACTGCCTTTGTCCAGGGGCAAAGCCAGTTTACGCGTCGTTTTTTGATTCAGGTCTACCACGTAAAATTCCAGATGCGGTACCTGATAATGGTCTTCCATGGTTTTGAAAAGCTCCCGTCGTTCACTCCGGACGATCGCCTGACCTTTTCCAATGTACCAGAGCCCATACGCGTGATTGTGAATAGCGGAGGCTGAAATATTGAAAAAGTACGTGGAGTCCAGGGTCGCTTCGCCCGCTTTGATCCGGTAGATAGCCGTTGGTTTCCGGGGGTGATTGCCCAACGCAAAGCCCGGACAGGCCAGAAAATAAAAGTCTCCCTTTTCGTCAGCGAACGTACTGGGCTGCTCCGTATTGATGCTTCCCGGATACGTCGATTTCGTGTCTTTCTGCGTACGGATGAGCCGCATCGAAGGATACGCCAGCGTACTCACGTAAAGCGTATCGCTGGTGGTATACTGACCGGGGCGACCGGATACCGTGTGATACGTATACCCAACGAAGAGCTCGGAACCCCGAAAGTGACTGAATCCCACCGACATGGAATTGTAAGGCCCAAAAGGCAGGGATAGGGGTAATTTCCCCGTTTGGGCCTGCATCGTACGGACATCGACGCGGGCGTACTGCAATTTGGAAATTTTACGATTATATGAAATCAGGAAAAGCGAATCCGGCGTGAGCCAGTTGTAGTTTTCAATGAAGGACATCTCAGGCAGTGCCACAGAATCCTGAGCCGTAAAGTGCTGATCAATTAGCCGATGGCGGACCAGGTAACCGCTCTTTCGGTTCATGTGGTAATAATTTCCATCCCGTTCGATCAGCTCCGCCCAAAGCTGGGGAATCGGGACCGGAACGCCTTTGCTGAGGGGATCCATCCGGCCGGAATCTAGCTGATCCGTACGGACGATATATTCCCGGGCATCCCCGGACCTCATGACATAAATTCCGTACGTTCCTTCCGGGTGGGATTGGTGACAGCCGATCAGACCAAGCAGACTCCAGAAAACAAGTAAAAACTTCAGGTGCATACCGCTACTTCAAATACCCCATTCATCCATCAATTGCCGTTTGGCGACGGGCGGAAGGCTCTGGAGCAATTTTTCTTTAATGACCAGTATCTTTTCGTGATCGGCTTTCTGACAGGTATGAAAAGCAAAGTACGTTTCCCCTTTCTGGAAAGAAAAATGTTCGGGTGATTGCTCGATAAACGAAAGCTGCACGTCTTTTTTCGGCTGAATCTCTAAGCGACCGCAGAAGTTAATGATGCCCGCCTTCGTGACCTGAACCTTGCTCTCGGGACCCGCCGCCAGGGTATAGTCCCGGCCCGAAATTTCCTGTGACTGAGGGGTAGCTGGCGTGTGCGTGCGGTACAGCAACCAGCCCAGACCCAGTACCACCACGCACGCGGCGGCGACGGAGCCGAGCAGTGACCACCGGAAAAGCCGACGCGGTTTCGACGAAGGCAACTCCTGCTGAATGTGCGACCACATTTCCTGCTGGATGGTTGCTTCGTCCACGAAAACGGGGAACGAATCATCCACGTCCGAGTCATCCAGCAGCCAGTTTTCTACGGCTGTTTTTTCCTCGGGCGTGCAGTGTCCACGGTGGTATTTTTCAAGGAGTTCCTTCGTAACCTTCATGATAGCTTTTAGCGAAAGCCAGGGTTCTTTTCGGTAAAAGTAGCATATCGAAGGTCTTACCGCAGTACCAGTCGGATGAAAAAATCAGAGGGCGTATTCGGGTAAGTTCGTTTTCAGGGAAAAGAGAGCTTTGGAGATGTGGTGCTCCACGGCCCGTTCCGAGATCAGGAGATGCGAGGCAATTTCCTTGTTGGTAAGGCCCTGTTCGCGGCTCATCCGGAATACCCGCTGGCACTGGGCGGGGAGGCGTTCGATGAGGGAGGCGAGCCGTTCCGACAGACTTTGGGCCAACACTTCGTGCTCGGTATAGTTCTGGGCCTGTACCTGCCGGGAACCTATGTGCTGGAGGTGCTGCTCGTGGATTTTTTCGTTGCGAAAGTGTTCAAATACCTTCAGCTTGGCCGAACGAACCAGGTATTTTTCAACGGACTGCGTGATCTCCAGTTCGTTTTTCCGCTCCCACAGTGATTTGAAAATATCCTGTACAATCTCCTTCACCAGTTCCGGATCGCCGACGGAATGGTAACAGACCGCATAGACCTTTCGCCAATACAACTGATAGATTTCCTTGAAGGAATCTTCAGTAATTCGCGTAGGGCTTGAAGCCGGGGACAGAGTAGACATAGGGCAATCGATTCGCTTCCGAACAGGATGGGGCAAATATAGAGTTTTATTTATAATGATTCCAAATAGTCATTAGGTTAATAATGGAGGGGTGGTGGAGAGAACCGGAAGTATCAGACAAGCAAGCTTCACGCAATGAACCCTCACGGATGAATCAGAACCAGCTTTATCCGTGAAAAAATGGATTATCCACCGCTTTCGCTGAGAATACTTGAAACTCCCTAGGAAAGAAATACGGGAATGCGTTAATTTTATGGGTCTTTATCTAGAATATGCCTATACTCTAGACCTTGCTATGAAATTAAAAGTCCCCGTCATACTCCTCCTGCTGGCCAGCATCTTATGGTACTGCAAAACCAGTCAGCCCCCAGCGGCACAAACCCGGACCGCTGAAGAAAAAAACGTCCGTACCGATGCGGTAGCGGTAGTACCCGCTCAGGAAGCCCTGAAATACATGACCATCGAGGATGGCTTTGAGGTACAGCTGGTAGCGGCTGAACCACTCGTTGAAGCTCCGGTTGCCCTGAGTTTCGACGCCAAAGGACGCATCTGGGTGGTGGAAATGCCGGGGTATATGAATGATACGCTGGGTTCGAATGAAGAGGCTCCCACCGGTAAAATTGTCATTCTCGAAGATACCAATCAGGATGGGCTGATGGATCGCAAACAGGTATTTCTGGATTCGCTCATTCTGCCCCGGGCCATCTGTTTCATCGAAAACGGCATCCTCGTAGCTGAACCGCCGTACCTGTGGCATTACGAAATCAAAAATGATAAACCGGGGAAGAAAACCCTGGTGGATTCAACGTATGCCAAGGGGGGTAACGTCGAACATCAGGCCAATGGGCTGGTACGGGCGTTGGACAACTGGATTTACAATGCCAAGTCGGACAAACGGTATCGCAAAGTCGGCGATAAGTGGCTCATTGAAAAAACGCATTACCGGGGGCAGTGGGGGATAGCTCAGGATAATACGGGCCGTTTGTACTATAATCATAACTCCCAGAATGTCATCGCCGATTATTACTTACCGGGTTTTGGAGCCGGAAACGCCAATCAACGCAACGACGTAGCGGGCTTCAACGTCAATATTACTACGGATAATCGCGTGTACCCATTGCACGCCACGCCGGGCGTAAACCGGGGGTACATGAAAGAAACGCTCGACGATAGTTTGCGACTGCGTAGTTTCACGGCCGCCTGCGGACCCGTCGTGTACCGGGGCGAACAGTTTCCGGCCGCGTATGCCTCCAACGTATTCGTCGCCGAACCTTCGGCCAATTTAGTGAAACGGAATCTGGTACAGGAACAGGGCAATGTGCTGGTAGCCAAACAGGCCTATCAGAAACGTGAATTTTTAGCCAGTACGGACGAACGCTTCCGGCCGGTAAGTCTGAACAACGGTCCGGACGGAGCCCTGTACCTGATCGACATGTACCGGGGTATCATTCAGCACAAAACCTACCTGACTACGTATCTGAAAGGACAGATTGCCAAACGGCAACTCACGCAACCCCTGAATTGCGGCCGGATTTATCGCATCGTTTCCAAACAAAAGCCGTACACGGCCGCTCAACGGTCCTTACCGCAGCAACCCGAGCAACTGGTAGCCTTATTGGAAAGTCCGAACGGCTGGTTACGGGATTACGCTCAGCAGGCCCTGATTGATGGCAAATACACGACAATGGTCCCCCGGCTGCGACAACTCCTGACGGAAGGCACGCAGGAACTGGCCCGGGTGCACGCCCTGTGGACGCTGGAAGGCTTAGGAGCCTTGTCGACGCAAGACGTACTGCTTTGCCTGCGGGATTCTTCCTGGCCGATTCGTCGGCAGGGGCTAGGCGTGATTCCTTCGCAATTATCGGTGACCAACTGGCAACTGTACGCGGCCGAACTCGAAAAAAGAACGAACGATACGCTGGCGTACCCGTACCTGGCTTTTTTGAGCGGCTCCCTGCGTCGCTTTAACGCTCCGGCTGCCGATGCATTGGCGGAAAAAATACTACAAAAACGGCCCCGCGATCGTTACCTGGCAGCGGCCGTGGTGAGTACGTTGGCGAATAACGAAGCGGAATTTCAGGATCGACTCCGAGCGAATTTACCGGATTCCAATCTGGCCGTGTATCGAAGCCTGAAAGTGGCCCTGAAGAATGCCGCCAGCACCCGTACCAACCGCGATCCGGCCCTGCTAGCCCGACAGTATCCGAAGGGAGCAAACCTTTTCAATACCATTTGCCAGACCTGTCACGGAAAAGACGGGAACGGCGTGGCTTCGCTGGCTCCCCCGCTCAACAAATCGGAGTGGGTAACGGGTCGGAAAGATCACCTGATTTCCATTGTGCTGTATGGTCTGACCGGACCCGTATCGGTGAACAATCACCTGTACACGGCACCCGAAATCAATGCCGATATGCCCGGTATTGGGTATGATCCTTCGCTATCGAGTGGGGATGTGGCTGAGCTACTGAGTTTCATTCGGAAATCCTGGCAAAACAATGCCGAAGGGGTGACGACTGGCGAAGTAGATCAGGTACGGAAAAGCCTGGTGAAACGCGAAAAAGCATTCACGATTAAAGAATTACAGGGTCAACAGTAATTCCTTTGTGTTAAAATCCTGCGTCCCTTTGCTACGTTTCGGTAGTGAAGGGACGTAGGCGTTTAAAGCCATGGTTCAACTTACTAATGAATGGCGTGTATGACTATCGAAGAAACGAACGGCTGGGAAGCTTCCGCGGCAGCCTGGATTGCCGACATGGGAGAAACCGGTGATTATGGTCGCCAGTACGTATTGGATCGGCCGATGCTTGATCGGGTTCGTCCCTTTCGGCGGGCTTTGGATGTGGGTTGTGGCGAAGGGCGTTTTTGCCGGATGATGCAGGAAATCGGACTTCAAACGGTTGGCATCGACCCAACTGAAACCTTACTGAAACAGGCTCGGCATCGCGATCCGGCGGGTGAATATCACTTGGGCAAAGCCGAAGCACTACCGTTTCCAGACGCCTCGTTTGATCTGGTCGTAAGTTATTTAACGCTGATTGATATTCCCGATATTCGACGGGCCATTGCGGAGATGAGTCGCGTTCTGATGCCCGGCGGAAGCCTGCTGATTGCTAACCTGACCAGCTTTAATACGGCAGGCGTCGAAACGAGCTGGATACCCGACCCGACAGGACAACTTAAGTACGGAATTGACCGTTACCTGGAGGAGCGAGCCGCCTGGGTGAGCTGGCGGGGCATTCGCATTCAGAACTACCACCGACCGCTGAGTACCTACATGACCCTGCTACTCGAACAGGGCTTGCAGTTACGGCATTTTTCTGAGCCCAGGCCCTACGGTGGCGATCCGGCGAAAGTAGAGCATTACAGCCGCGTACCTTATTTTATGATGATGGAATGGCAAAAGCCACTCAGTTAAGTGCATGACAACAAAACGGTTTAAAGTCCAGCTTCTACGATGGCTGGGTGGAGTTATATTAGTTATTTTTCTAATTATCAATGTACTGATGGCTTTTCATGCCTATCGGTTTACGTACTTTTACGAAGCTCACGAAGCCCAGTTTCGTCGTCCGGAGCGGATGACCAGGGGCGAAAAGCTATCGCAGGCCCTCTTTGGTTTCCGTTTTCCCAAACGTTCAGTCAACGAAACGCCCGATTGGCCGTACCAGACCATCCGACTTAAAAACGAACGTAATCAAACGCTGGTGGGGTGGTACAGCCCGGCGGAAGAAGCCTCGAAAGGAACGGTGATTCTCTGGCACGGGCACGGCTCTGCGAAATCCCGCGTACTTGCCGAGGCGACTTACTTTCGACGACTGGGATACGCCGTTGCTCTGTTTGATTTCCGGGCTCACGGACAGTCGGATGGGAACGTGTGTACCATCGGTTACCACGAAACCAGCGATGTCAAAACGGTCTATGATTGGGTACAGGCCAAAGGCGAACAACGGATCATCTTTTGGGGGATGTCGATGGGAGCCGCCACGATATTGAAAGCCATACCGGAGTTTAATCTACAGCCGACGAAAGTCATTCTAGAGTGCCCCTTTGCTTCTCTGGAAGATGCCGTGAAAGGTCGCCTGCGTTCCCTGCATTTACCCGAACAACCCTTGGCGAATCTGCTGCTCTTTTACGGCGGACTGGAACGCAACCTAAAGGCTTGGGAGTACCAGCCCGCCGAATATGCCCGGAAGCTAACGATGCCCGTATTGCTCCAATGGGGTCGCAGTGACCCTCGGGTATCGCGGGATGAAACGAACCGGATTTTCCGTAATCTGGCTTCGGACCAGAAACAACTGGTGATTTACCAGGAATCGGGCCACCAGTCGTTTTGCCGCCACGAAACCGATCGTTGGGAGCGGACTGTGCGTAACTTCCTGAATCGTTGAAAATTAATCGTTAACCGATACGGTGGCCGCGTGTACCGTCTGACTTTTGAGCGTCATCGGAAACTGGGTACCCTGATAACGAACCAGCACGGACTGGCTGCCCGTACCCAAGTGAATGGGTTGTCCGGCGGTGGCTACCACCAGCAGTTCGCCCTTGGAGATAGCACCCCGGATGTAGGGGCGAGGGTCCTGGTTCTCGGCCAGGAGTTGCGTACCGGGCCGTTTGTCGGTTTGCCAGGTTTTACCGTTGTCGATTGAGAATTCCAGTAACAGGTTGTATTGCGTATTGGGGTCATTCCAGAAGCGATTGAACTGGAACGATCGCCACTTGCCCGCTTCGATGTAGTCCTGACCGATGGTACGCTTGCGACTGTCCGTCCAGTTGTACAACCCACCCCCGTAGCGATACGAACCCGTGACGTATCCCCACAGCGACATACTTTCCAGAATCCAGCTACCAACGACGGGCCAGGCTCCGGTGCCATCGTTACCACCTTCGTACACGGACATGATCCATTCGATATTCTGCGGACGATGGCCCGCGGGTAGGGTCTGGAAATAGGCGTCCGTCCATTCCAGTTTTTTCTGAATCGGGTGAAGGCTTTTGCTGGCATAATCCGCATGGGAAGCGTAGAGTTTCCCCGGCCCAATAACACTGGGCTCGTGTGAAGGATCATTCCAGAAATAGTACGGTAAATGGAAATAGGGGAGTGTACCGGGAAAAACCGTAACACCCGCTTCTTTAAACATTAGGTACCGCTGCATATTAGCCAGCTTCCCGCCCGGGTTCTGCTCCGAGCCGCCGGCTTCATTACAGAGCGAATTGTGCGAAGAACAGTACACCTGAAACGAAACGTTAGGGTATCTGTCTTTGACTTCCCGAATGGCCCGGCAGAGGGTTTTGACACCAAGGTACGTATACGGTCCTTCTTCCAGATCCAAGTCGAGCAGGATCGGATGATCGCCCCAGCCTACTTCCATGGGAAAGTCGATGGCGTACCCTCTCACCGCGTTATATACATCCTGGTACCGTTGGGCAACCTGTGGCGAATCCATCCAGTTGCCCGGAAAGACATTGGAGTACATCATGCGGTAGACGCCCGTTGTTTTCGGAAGGTTATACGCCGCCAGAATAGGTTTAAGCCGACCAGGCTGTATACCCCGCTGATTCCATTGGGGATGATGAAAACCGCCGTGCAAATCGGCCAGCATCGTCAGGTGTACGTAGTTGATCGCTCCCTTTTTTACCTGTTCGGCCTGTACGTTGAAGTCAAAATCAGTTGAGATCGTATTGATCGCTCCCTTGGGTAGCTGATAGGCAGGAATCTGGTTGAGGGCCGCCCGTCCGACCGGAGCCGTGAGCGTAAGTCGATTGATTTCCTTGGGCGAAGCCAGCGTAGTCGTCGATGTTCCGGAAAGCAGGCGGGGCGATCCTTCGGGGCGGTCGAACCAAAACCAGGCGGCTACAGCCATCGTAAAGGCCAGGGCCATGAAAAGGTAGTTTTTCATCAGAAGCATATCTACTAAACTGAAAAAACGCCGGATTTAGCGTTTTGGTTACGGAAAAGGAAAATCAGAGCGGAAAAATAGCCTTCCAGAAGTCCCGCAAAAATGATTCTTCTTTTGCTGATTTGTTCATCGATCTTCTTGTTTTTGCCGGATTTTCAAGGAATAGTCCTGCTTCCACGAATGTCCGTTAAAAGCATTTAAGTATTGAATATGGTTAGTAAAATTCTTCTGCCCCGCCCTTCAAAATCAGGTAGAGAGAATCGGCGTCCAGCGGCGGTTACAAGTCCTTGGAGCTTTGTCAGACTTGTACTTCGTCTGGAAAATACGCATACCGTCTTCTGCTCAATTCAGTACGGACAAATCCCACTTCAGTTCTTTTGACGTAGTAAACCCATTCGATTCGCTTCAATTTTGAACCGTCGATTTCATACATAAGTCGAATTATTCAACCTTCAAACAATGATTACCATGTCTGTAAAAACAAGTATCGCAGCCTCCCGTACCATTCGTAATCCCATGCTGAAAGATGAAGTAGTCTTTCTGGAAACCAGTCTGGAAAGTCAGGGCCAGCATACGCTGGTCGAAGTGACGCTGTCGGCGGGGGGAGGCAATCCGCTGCACTTCCACCGGGCTTTTTCCGAAGAGTTTACCTGTCTGGAAGGCGAACTGGGTATTCAACTGGGTAAGCAGATGCTGTACCTCAAACCGGGCGAATCAGCGATGGCTCCCGCCATGAGTCGCCACCGTTTCTTCAACCGGACCAGCGAACCCTGCCGGTTTCGCTGTCGCATTGCTCCGGGTTTTCCGGGCTTCGAGCAAACGTTGCAGATTACCTACGGCCTGGCCTGTGATGGCAAAGCCAATGCCCAGGGAATGCCCAAAAATCCCTATGAACTAGCGTACGCCTTTATGATTAGCGGAACGTGCCTGACGGGCTGGATGAGCGTACTGCAACCCGTATTGAATTACCTCGGCCAGCAGGCGATCAAGAAAGGAATTGCTGCTGAGTTACAGCGTAAGTATCTGAAAATCTGGTAGAATCGTTTGCTTTTTTAGTACCTTTTTCATTGGCTACATCCGCGAAGTTCTCGTCGGTCTTGAATGCACTGAACATTCGATTTCATGAAACAGTGGGCACGGTTTGATCGCTACGACTTTCTGATTTATCTCCTCAATTACCCGGCACTGATCATTGCCAATTACATCATCTTTGGAGCGACGTACTTTCAGCACCGTTCATTGTTCCTGGGTACTACGCTGATCGCCAATGGCTGGGGATTGATCGTTTTTGTCACGCTTACGCTCTGGATGAAATTCATGCGGTTTTGCTACGGAGCCCCGGATGAGTTCGGGCAGCGATTACTGTACTCCATGCTGGGCTACGTGGCGGTGATGATGTCGGTTATTCTCGGCGTCTTCTGGGTATACGACCAACTGGGGTATCCGTACAATCCCGACAAGATTCCCTGGGTATTGATGATAGGTTTTGTTACGAACGTTACGTCGGCGGGTTGTCACGAATCCATTTTTACGTATAACCAGCTCCGGGAAAGTACCCGTCGGGAAGTGGTACTGAAAGAGCTGAACATGCAACAGCAGATGGACGTGCTCAAACAACAGGTCAATCCGCATTTTCTGTTTAACAGCCTTAATTCGCTGATTGCCCTGATCGGCGAAAATCCGGTTCAGGCGGAAACTTTCGCTCAGGAGCTGAGTTCCGTGTACCGCTACGTGTTACGGGCCAATGAGCAGGATCTAACGGATTTGCATACGGAGCTGGAATTTATCCGCTCCTATGCTCATTTGTTACGCACCCGGCACGGGGCGGGCTTTCAATTGGTGAGCCAGATCGACCCGCAGTTCCGGCGGTACCAGTTACCGCCCCTGACGCTTCAGCTACTGGTGGAAAATGCCGTCAAGCACAATGTGGTACTCAACAGCCAGCCCTTACGCGTAGAAATCCACACGGATGAACTGGCCAATCTGTACGTCCGAAACAACCTGCAACCGAAAAAGCAAAGGCTTCCTTCCAATGGGGTAGGGCTGACGAATATCGTTCGGAAGTACCAGATGCTCGGACAGGCTCAGCCTTCCGTACGACAGGAGGCGGGACAGTTTGTCGTAGCTCTGCCGCTGATACCCGTCTAAAAATGCACGTAGCCGCATCGGTAGGCACCCAATTTCCCGTACCTTGGGTTCGAATTTCAGTCACCTCCGAATCTACGTCTTACTTATGCGGCTCGCTATTCTGCTTTTCTGGCTCTTTTTTGGCTTCTACGCCCAGGCTCAATCCTCCAAACCCATCCTCACGGGAGCCGACCGAATCGATGAATACCTACCGTATCTGAAAGGAAAACGGGTAGCTCTGGTTGTGAATCAAACCTCGATTATTGGCTCCCGGCCCAGTGTGGATAGTCTGGTGAGCCGCGGCGTACAGATTGTAAAGATTTTCGGTCCTGAACACGGCTTTCGGGGCAATGCCAGTAATGGAGCCAAAGTCGGCGACGAACGCGATCCCAAAACGGGAATTCCGGTGCTCTCGCTGTACGGCAAACGCAAGAAACCGCTACCCGAGGATTTAACGGATGTCGATCTGCTGGTTTACGATATTCAGGATGTAGGAGCCCGCTTTTACACGTACATCAACACCCTGCACCGGGTGATGGAATCCTGCGTGGAAAATAAAAAGGAACTGGTGATTCTGGATCGGCCCAATCCCAACGGGTACCTCGTCGATGGCCCCATCCTGGAAGATCACCTGCACTCGGGCATCGGGATGCACCGTATTCCCGTCAGCCACGGCATGACCATCGCCGAATTTGCCCGGATGATCAACGGAGAAGGCTGGTTGCCGAACAAAGCGACCTGTCAACTACACATTGTAAAAGTGGCCAACTACCGGCACGAGTTGCCCTATGATTTACCCGTGATGCCTTCGCCCAACCTGAATACGCAGCAATCCATTCTGCTGTATCCGCACATTTGCTGGTTTGAAGGGACCATCATCAGCCAGGGACGGGGTACGTACTTTCCTTTTACGGTACTCGGTGCTCCGGCCCTGAAAGGTAAATATGCTTTCTCGTTCAAACCCGTCAGTATCAAAGGGATGAAAGAAGAACCTTTGCACGAGAATCAGGACTGTTACGGACTGGATTTACGGAAATACGATACCCGGCAACTACGTAAAAGCGGTCGCCTAAATCTGCAATGGCTTATCGAACTATACCAAGCGTATCCGGACAAGGACCGTTTCTTCGATAAAAGTCAGCATAAAGAAATTGGCGAGTTTGATAAACTATCGGGTACTGAACAACTGCGGAAACAAATCATTGCCGGCAAAAGCGAAGCCGAGATTCGAAAGAGCTGGGAGCCGGGTCTTTCCCAGTTTAAGACCATGCGGAAAAAGTACTTGTTGTATCCGTAGGGCATTCATTCAAGACCTAGCTTGAGTAGCTATTTTTCTTAGGGGGATTTCCGGAAGGCTTGTCAAACAAAGGGGCGTACCTTAAATTGCTTCCTTTCCCATTTTGTAAACGAACGAACCTATGAAGAAAACACTACTATTGGCTCTGGCCACGGTGGTTTACTCGGGCTCCGTCTGGGCTCAGAAGACGGCTACACCACTCACGGCTGAGAAGAAGTACGAAACTGAAATCAGTACACTTATCAGTCGTCCTCGGGTAAAAACGGCCTTTCAAACCATTCTGGACCTCGAGCCCGAAACGCGTAAAGATCATTTGCTGTTAACGCAGATTCCTTCCCCGCCCTTCAAAGAGCAGGTACGGGCCAAAAAATACGCTGAATTACTGCGAGCCGCCGGAGCCGATTCTGTATGGATGGATGAAGTAGGCAACGTACTGGCTCGTCGAAAAGGCAAAACGGGCAAACGGACGGTAGTCCTGGAAGGACACCTCGATACCGTTTTTCCGGAAGGAACGGATGTAACGGTGAAACAGCGGGGCGATACCCTGTTTGCTCCCGGCATCGGGGATGATAGTCGGGGACTAGCCGTTGTGCTGGCCGTTCTTAAAACCATGCAGAAAAACAACCTTCGTACCGAGGGTGATGTACTCTTTGTCGGCACAGTAGGCGAAGAAGGCCTGGGCGACCTGCGGGGCGTTAAACACCTGTTCTCCGGAAAAGGCCCTAAAATTGATTCTTACCTGTCGGTAGACGGGTCGGGGATCGGACCAATCACCAACGGCGGTGTCGGTTCGGTTCGGTATCGGGTAACGTACAAAGGGCCGGGCGGGCATTCCTACGGTTCGTTTGGTCTGGTTAACCCGCATCAGGCCCTGGGTCGGGCGATTCATTACTTTACGCTGGAGGCGGACCAATTTACCCGTACGGGGCCTAAAACAACCTACAGCGTCAGCGTAATTGGTGGCGGGACTTCCGTAAATGCCATTCCGTTTGAATCGTGGATGGAAGTCGATATGCGTTCGGAAGATCAGCAGAAACTTTCCGGAATCAACGACTTATTTCTGGCCGCCGTACAAAAAGGGTTGAAGGAAGAAAATGCCATCAAACGTTTGGGTGCCGACCTGACAGTAGACGTCAAGAAAGTAGGCGATCGACCTTCGGGTCTGACGGAGGCTAAGCAGCCCCTCATTCAGCGGATGATTGCCATCAGCCGGTATCTCAAAGCCGAACCTTCGCTGCACAGCAGTTCCACCAATGCCAATATTCCGTTTGCGAAGGGCGTTCCGGCGGCTACGATTGGTATCGGTGGCGTGGGTAGTGGAGCCCACTCCCTAAACGAGTGGTGGATGAACGATAAAGGATATCTCGGTATTCAGCAAGCCCTGCTGATCGTACTGGCGGAAGCTGGTTATACGGAATAAGGAATGTAGTTAATTGCTTCATGAACAGCCTGGTGGGACTTTTTACCCCATCAGGCTGTTGGGTTTTGCTGGGTATGGTTGTTTTCGAATTCAGTACATAACCAGCCCTTATCAACTATGGCAACGCAGGAAAAATTTGCTCTGATCACCGGAGCCACGAGTGGCATTGGGTACGAACTGGCCAGGCTATTCGCCAACGATCAGTATAATCTGGTCATCGTCGCTCGCAATGCCGACGAACTGAATACAACGGCTATCGAATTGAGCCAGCAATACGGAGTGGAGGTCGTCACCCTGGCGAAAGATCTGGTACAGCGGGAAGCTCCCCAGCAAGTATACGAAGAAATAAAAGCCAAGGGCATTCAGATCGATGTACTGGTCAACAATGCCGGTCAGGGCCAGTATGGACTGTTTATCGATACGGATCTGGAACGGGAGCTGGATATTATTCAGCTGAACGTTAGTGCCTACGTATCGCTGACGAAGTTTTACTTGCAGGACATGGTAGCCCGCAACGATGGAAAAATTCTAAATGTGGCCTCCATTGCCAGTAAATTGCCCGGTCCCTGGCAGGCGGTCTATCACGCGACGAAGGCCTTCGTGCTGTCCTTTACCGAAGCCTTGCGTAGTGAAATCAAGGAAAGTGACGTTACGATTACGGCTTTGTTGCCCGGCCCGACGGACACCGATTTCTTCAACAAAGCCCAAATGCAGGAGTCGAAAATCGTGCAGGAGGGCGATCTGGCCGATCCAGTACAGGTGGCGAAAGATGGTTACGAGGCCCTGATGGCAGGCGACGACAAAGTAGTATCAGGTCTGAAAAACAAGCTGCAAACAGCGGTGAGCAACGTTATGCCCGATTCGATGTTGGCGGATACGATGAATAAGCAGCAGCGGCCTGCGGATACGCATTCCTGAACTCTCAAATGAATCGATTACAGCACCCGGCTTTCGTATGGTCATGTACGGTAGTCGGGTGTTTTTATAAGTCAACTTTGCGGTCGGCTGTCGAATAGCTCTATCTTTAAGGGGCCGTAAACAACCGTTCTGTATGCTGATTAAAAATGACCCCAAAGTGATCAATGCCTGGTGTTTTTATGACTGGGCTAACTCCGTACACGCTTTGGTGATTGTAACCGCCATTTTTCCCATCTATTTTGGAGCCACGGCGGTAACCCGCTCCCCGGATTTTGTTACCTACTTTGGGATGGAATTTCAGAATTCGGTGGTGTTTTCCTATTCTGTATCCATCGCTTTTCTGATCATTGCCGTGCTGAGTCCCCTGTTTTCAGCCATTGCCGATTACTCCGGTCGCAAGAAGCTGTTCATGAAAATCTTCTGTTATTTCGGAGCTTTCAACTGTGCCTTACTCTTCTTTTTTACGAAAGAAAATTACGTCAGCTCAACGCTGTTTTTCATCTTTTCACTCGTTGGCTGGGCGGGCAGTATCGTCTATTACAATTCCTTCCTGCCCGAAATCGTGACAGAAGATCGTTACGATGCCGTCAGTGCCCGCGGTTTTTCTTTGGGCTACATCGGTAGCGTATTACTGCTGATTTTTAACCTGACGATGGTATTGAAGCCCGAATGGTACGGTATCACCGATGCGAGTTTGCCGCCCCGCATTGCCTTCCTGAGCGTGGGCGTATGGTGGGCGGGTTTCGCTCAATATACGTTTGCATACCTGCCGGAAGTATCGCTGGAAAAGGAACGGCAGAAAAACTGGTTATGGAATGGCTTCATCCAGCTGAAACTGGTGCTGCAACAGATCAAAGGAATGCCGCTGTTGAAACGCTTTTTGCTGGCGTACTTCTGCTATAACATGGGGGTACAGACGGTTATGTATCTGGCCACACTTTTCGGCGATAAAGAGCTTCATCTGGACTCCGGTTCCCTCATTGCCGTCCTGCTGGTCATTCAGCTGGTGGCGATTTTGGGGGCCTGGCTGTTTGCCAAAGCCTCGGCCCGTTGGGGAAATTTCCGGGCTCTGATGGTCGCGGTATTCATCTGGATTGGTATTTGCGGGGCTGCGTACTTCGTGCAGACGGGGGCTCAGTTTTACGTACTGGCCTTCGTCGTGGGTCTGGTCATGGGTGGGATCCAGTCGCTGTCGCGTTCGACTTACGCCAAACTGCTACCCACGGGTACGCACGATACGGCTTCGTTCTTTAGTTTTTACGATGTATGCGATAAAACATCAACCGTGATCGGGACCTTTCTTTTTGGGGTAGTCATTCAGTTCACGGGCTCGATGCGGTACAGCGTGCTGGTCATTGCTGGAGTCTTCGTCGTCGGATTCATCATGCTAACCATTTTGACCCGAATAAAAAAAAGGAGTCCAATTCTTGCATCCGTCTAATCGAGCCTTATTTTGTGATCCTAAACGCTTGGAATGTTAGCTCAGTTGGTTCAGAGCACTACCTTGACAGGGTAGGGGTCAGGGGTTCGAGTCCCTTACATTTCACTTCTGTAAAGCCTCAGTAAACAAAAACACCCGCTTAAAGTTAATTTAAGCGGGTGTTTTTGTTTATACTCGAATGGGCCAAGCCCGATTCCGTTATTTATTATTGTAAGCTCCATGGTGGTCAATTACCGTCAAGTACTGGAACACATCAGTGAGGCCGTCTTCCTGCTGGATGCAGATGGATATATTCAGTATTGTAATCCCGGAGCGACTCGGCTGACGGGTTATTCAGTCAATGACCTGAATCATCAGTCGATGGCCCTGCTGAGAAGCGGCGACAACGATCTCATTCAGGCGGAATACGAGCGAACGGTCGCACTACGCGAAGGCTTCACGCACAGCAAAAACTGGATTTTCCGAAAAGATGGCAGTTTTTTTGGGGTGAAATGACAGTCACCCCCGTTTTGACGAAGAACAGGTCTGCACGGGTTATACCTGCCTGTTGCGGGATAGTACCGCGGTGCTGGAAGAAACCATTCGCCTGCGAGACAATGAAGAACGCTACCGGCTGATGGTGGAAGGGGTGAAAGAGTACGCCATTTTTCTACTCGACACCGGCGGCCATATCGTTACCTGGAATGAAGGAGCTCAGCGTACCAAAGGCTATTCACCGGATGAAATTGTGGGGAAACATTTTTCCATTTTCTATACGGCGGAAGACCTGGAAGATGGCAAGCCCGCTCGTGAACTAAAAATTGCCATTGCAACGGGCAAATACGAAGAACAGGGCTGGCGAGTCAAAAAAGACGGTTCCGTCTTTTGGGCGAATGTGGTTATTACGGCTTTGTTCAACGAACGAAACGAACACATTGGCTTCTCGAAAGTAACCCGCGATCTTACCGAAACCAAGTATCAGCAGGAAGCCCTGCGAGAGAGTGAGGAACGCTATCGTTCGCTCGTGGAGCAGGTAGGCGATTACGGTATTTTCATGATGGACGAAAAAGGTCGCATCGTTAGCTGGAATACCGGGGCTCAGCGAATCAACGGATATACGACTGAGGAGATTCTGGGTAAGTATTTTTCCATTTTCTATACCGAAGAAGACATCCTGAACGGGAAGCCGGATTTTGAATTACGAACGGCCCGGACTGTAGGCACGTACAAGGAAGAAGGCTGGCGACTACGGAAAGATGGGAGTAAATTCTGGGCGAACGTGGTCATTACGGCCCTGTACAGCAGTGAAAAAGTGTTCATGGGCTTCTCAAAAGTAACCCGCGATCTGACCGAACGCAAACAGGCCGAGCTGGCCTTACGCGAAAGTTACGAACGCTTCCGCTCCCTGGCCCATACGCTTAAAAAAACCAATACTGAACTGGCCTATGCCAATCAGGAACTGGAACAGTTTACCTCCATCGTTTCCCACGACCTGCAGGAGCCCATCCGGACCATTAAAAGCTATCTGCAATTGCTGGATTTGAAACTCGATGCCGAACAATACACGGACCTGAAAGCGTATATTAGCCGAACCATTCACGCGGCCAATCGCATGCGGGAGCTGATTCAGAACCTGCTGCATTATTCGCAGTTGAGTCGCGGCGAAATTCTGGAAGTAACCATGCCGACGTCGGAACTCATCGAGCAGGCGTTGCAAAACCTGAAGACTTCGATCGAACGCACGCAGCCGGAAATCCGTATCGAATGCGAAGTGGATGCCGTGAAGGGAGATCGGGTACAGCTGGTGCAGTTACTCCAGAATTTGCTGAGTAATGCATTGAAATTTACCAACGCGGAAAAACCACTCCTTACGATTCGGTGTACGGAGGTGGAAGGACACGTGAAATTTTCCGTATCGGACAATGGCATCGGGATTGCTCCCGGGGATTACGCGAAAGTGTTTGATATGTTCAGACGCCTGCATACCCAGAAAGAATATCCCGGTACGGGTATTGGACTGACGATCTGTAAAAAGATTGTCGATCGGCACCGGGGCACGATCTGGCTTGAGTCAGAAGCCGGCCAGGGAACGACCTTTCATTTTACGTTGTACGAAAAACCAAGTGAACACTTCGTATGAGAACTTATACGATTTTAATTGCGGAAAACGACGAGGACGAACGATTCTTTATGCAACAGGGATTCGACGAAGCATCGGGTTTGTTTGCCGTGGAAGCTCTGGTGAAAAACGGCGATGCCCTGCTGGAATGGCTGACGCTGAATGCCCCCCGTCGACCTGACGTGATTTTATCAGATCTTAATATGCCGGGAAAAAATGGTTACGACGTCATCAACGAGCTCAAAATCCAGCCCCTGTACGCTTCCATTCCCGTTATTATTACCTCAACGTCGCCGATTCAAAGTACCATCGAACGTTGCCTGACGCTGGGAGCCGCCGATTACATCGTAAAACCCGAAACATTCATCGAATACGGACCTTTCGTACGGGAATTACACCAGCGTATCCGCACGAAACAGCTTATTCCTGATGCCGAGGAGCCTTCATAAAAAAAGCCGTAATCAGGAGCGATTACGGCTTTTTTATAAGGGCTAGAACAGTACTAACTTGCCTGAACGGGCAGTTGTACGGTGTTTGTCCAGAAGTGATAAACGGTATCCCATAAATTGGACAATCCACGAAAGTTGTTTGGTTTCACGATGTATGAATTCGCTCCCAGGTCGTAAGCCGTATGAATGGTATCTTCATTGTCCGACGTCGTCAGCATCACAACCGGCATTTCTTTCCAGGCGGAAGAATTTTTCAACTTTTCAAGTAAAGCCAAACCACCCATTTTAGGCATGTTAATGTCCAGCAACATTACGCTGGGACGCGTTTTCAGGCCTTGTAATACTTCAAGGGCGTGCTGACCATCCTCGGCAAAAACTAATTCGCAGTTGTATTCCCCTTCCTGACAGGCCAGTTGCAATAAATCACGATCATCTTCGTCGTCTTCAACGACAATAAAGAGTGGTTTTATGGACATGAGTTGGCTATAAAATAATACGTTCCGAAAATGGTTTCGGCGTAGGTATACAAACGAAAAGTGGGAAGGGTAGTTCCCAAAAAAGAACAATAATTTTTCAAAAAATGTACGTTCTATCACAAAGAAATACAATTTTTTTGGCACCAGGAATAAGGTCGTATTAAATGTAGATTAGAGTTATCTGAAAAAAGAGTTTACTTGAGAAATGATAAGTATACACCCATTCTGTCGATTATTTTCGCAGTGCTAATAGTGTAGAGGTTATGTCTGGTTTTCGGATAGCGTCATCCCGTAGACAGTAGATTTAGCCAACGAAACACGTGAGTAGAGAAAACAGAATGACTTCGTACGGGTTACGTAAAAGGGAAAGTTTTTCCAGAATAGTATTGTTTGAAAATAGGCATGCAGCATACCCAGGAATCAAACCCTGAAGAGAAACGGACACGGGCAATAGATGATTTCATGTGGGAATGGAATCGGGAAGACGGTGACGTCTGGTGGAGTGAAGGCTACGCAGCTCGGGTAGGGTTTCCGGAAGAACCGACCTTGGCCTCAGGAGCATACTGGCATTCGCGTATTCACCCCGATGATCAGGTGTGGGTAAGTGAAAGCCTGCAACAGGCTTTGCAAAAAAGGCAGAATGCCTGGGATACGACATACCGCTTTCAGAAGGCGGATGGTTCCTATATAATCGTGAAGGATCAGGCTCATTTGATATGGAAAGGCGAGGCAGTCCGGTTGCTGGGCACTTCTACCGTACAGAACGAAGCTCTCTACAGATCTACGCAGTTCTATTTAGCCGCTTTTGATCAGGTACCTTTGGGTATGATCGTTACGGATGCAAACGGTCAGATTGTGCGGGCCAATGCCAGTTTTCAGCAACTCAGTGGCTATACGGCTGCCGAACTACAGCAGCTTTCCTATCGGCAACTCATCTACCCTGCGGATTTGCCGGTGTATAATGCCCGTCTGGAATCCCTGCAAACGAACAGTTCAACGCAACTGGAAAGCCGACTTCGCCGAAATAACGGACAGGTTTTATGGGTAAAGCAGACGATTACCCGGATTCCGGAGTTGGGCTATTACTTTACTACCGTTGAAGACATTACGCATGAACACCTGCACCGGCAACAGCGGGAACGCTTACTGACGCTGGTGGAAAACAGTTCAGAGCTGATGGTGATTGCCGGTATGGATGATCAGTTGCTGTACATTAACCAGGCGGGTCGCGAACTGGTTGGCTTACCGGCCGAGGTTTCCCTTTCGCACCGCAAAGTATCCGACTTTTACTGGCAGGATCAGTATGCTTTCGTTCGGGAAACGATTTTACCGGCCTTGATCGAAAAGGGGCACTGGAAGGGGGAATTCAGCATCCGGCACTTTCAAACTGGAGCTGCGATTCCCGTTTTTGCGAGTGGTATCCGAATTGATGATCCGGATACGGGCAAGCCCATTGCCCGAGGTTTTACGTTACGGGATATGCGACCGGAGGAGCTGGCCCGACAAACCATCCTCGAAAGTGAGCGGCATTTCCGTAATCTCGTTATGCAGGCCCCGGTCGCCATTGGCCTCCTGAAGGGGCGGAAAATGGTAATTGAAACCGCCAACGAATTTATGCTGGAGGTGTGGGGAAAGACGGAGTCGATTGTTGGGAAACCCCTGCTTTCGGCACTGCCAGAACTGGCCGGACAAGGTTTCATCGAACTCTTGCAGGATGTGTACGATACGGGCAACCCCTTTTACGGGAACGAAATTCTGGCTCAGATCATCCGAAATAATCGTCTCGAAGCCCGCTACTATAACTTTGTATACGCCCCAGTACGCCAGTCCGACGGTACGATTACGGGCGTGATGATTGTCGCTAACGATGTAAGCGATCAGGTGAGGGCTAAGAAAGAAGTTCAGTTTAGCGAAGAACGATTCCGGAGTTTTGTGCTGGGTTCGCCCACGCCGATTGCCATTTATACGGGCAAAGAACTGCGAATCGAAACCGTGAATCAGGCGATGCTCGACACCTGGCACCGGGATGGTAGCCTGGTAGGAAAAACGTTTCGAGAGGCGTTCCCGGAGCTGGATCCCCAGCATTTTTACCAGCTGCTGGAGCAGGTCTATGAAACGGGTCGAACGTACAACGCTCAGGAAGACCGGGCCGATCTGCTCATCGACGGTGAATTCCGTACCTTTTATTTCAACTTTACCTATAAAGCCTTACGGGATGCCCGTGGAGAGGTATATGGGATCATTAATACCGCAACGGATGTTACCGCCCAGGTTAATGCCCGGCAACAGCTGGAGGAAACCGAGCAGAACTTACGCGATGCCATTGAACTGGCCGAACTGGGGACCTGGAGTCGTAACCTGAATACCGGAAAGATCAGGTGCTCCAGCCGAATCCGGCAATGGTACGGTTTTGCTGAATCCGAAACGGATATTGAAACGTTTATGGCAGCGGTGCATCCGGAAGACCGACATCAGGTCCTGGATATGATTTCTCAGGCCGTAGCTTTCCGGAAATCCGATCACTATTCAGCAGAATACCGGGTTGTACATCTGCAAACGGGCGAGGAGCGGATGGTTCAGTCCCAGGGAAAAGTAACCTGCGACCCGCAGGGAAAACCCTGCCTGCTCAGTGGAACGTCACGGGATGTGACTTCGCAGAAGCAGGCGGCTCTGGAACTCGAACGTCTCGTTTCCCAGCGTACGCGGGAATTGCAGCAGGCCAATGAATTATTACAGCTTTCCAACCGCGAACTGGAACAGTACGCCTACGTGGCCTCGCACGATTTGCAGGAACCCCTGCGAAAAATCCGGATGTTTTCGGGAATTATTCGGGAGATGAACGATTTACCCGAACGAGCCCGAAGCCCGCTGGCCAAAGTCATTCACTCGTCGGAACGCATGACGTTACTGATTCGTGATCTGCTCGAATTTTCCCGGCTCCTGAAGGTCGATCGTGTGCTGACGTCTACAAATTTGAACACCATCGTCCAGAATGTGATTACGGATTTCGAACTTGCCATTCAGGAAAAGTCGGCTACGGTGGAGGTGAGTACGTTGCCCACGGTGAATGCCGAGTCGCTGCAAATGAATCAGCTGTTTTATAATCTGCTGAGTAATGCACTCAAGTTTACCAAGGAAGGTGTACCGCCCCGGATCAGCATTACCTGCGAGCGTCTGTTACCCCAGGAAGTACAGGTGTACGCCCTGCCCGAAGGAGCGTATTATGACATTCGGGTACGCGACAACGGCATTGGTTTTTCGGAGAACTACAAAGAACAGATTTTCGAAGTTTTCAAGCGACTGCACACGCGGGAAGTCTATCCTGGTTCGGGAATCGGCCTGGCGTTGTGCCGGAAGATTGTTCAGAATCACGGCGGCCTGCTATACGCCGAATCGGAGGAGGGGCAGGGGTCTACTTTTCACGTAATCCTTCCCGATCCTTCGGAAGCATTCCGGTCGGCGTCGGTTTCCTTTTAACTGGTAAAATCACGAATGAAGAGCACGGTGGCACCGGTTTTTTAGCGTATCGGTTATAAATCAATACCACGAGACTATGGAAAATGCTGAAAAGAAAATCGATCCTAATCAAACCAAGCACCAACAAAATCCCAGCTTGTCTTCGGGAAAAGGTGAGGGCGATGTCTACCATGAAAACCAACGGGTAGAAGTAGAAGAGGAGGGCGAACGTCCGAAAAAAGAACCGCTGGGTGGTTTGGAAGTAATCCCGAACAAGCCAAATGTATCGTATACGGCTAGTGACGAGGAAGGCGATATCATCCGTCAGGAAAAAGAGAATAACCAGTGAGATTGAGACTGCCGCCTTAAGCGGTGATCATCGTCCCAACCTTCGTTATAAAAAAACCTCGTACATCCATGTACGAGGTTTTTTGTTATAAACTAACCACGGCCCGTTCTTGCTGTCGTAGCATTTTTGCGGGTACCACTTTCTGAATTTCTTCAGACAAAGCCGCTACTATTTTTTCTTTGAGGTAATTACGGCTGGTAACCAGACCGACCTCCCGGACGGGGGCAGGTGTCTGGAAGTACCGAATCAGTTCGAGCTGGTCTTCCGTGAAATCCTGGGTTGCCAGTTCGGGTAGAATGGTCATGCCACCTGACGTATTCACCATTTTCTTGAGCGTTTCCAGGCTGCCTGCCTTGTATTCGATCTGGTGAAGATCGGCCGCCTGCCGGGTCAGCTGGCAGAGGTGCTCAATCTGGGAACGCAGACAGTGGCCTTCTTCCAGCAGCCAGAGTTCGTTGGGGTCCAGCTCCTCAGGAACCGCGTATTTCTTGTAGTAGAGCGAATGTTCGGGTGAAACGTATACGAGCAGCTCTTCGTAAAACAGCGGATATTCCTTCAACATATCATCCTGAAAAGGCGTAGCCATCAGGCCAATGTCGAGTTGCCCGTTTTTCAGCTGTTCAATGATGCTTTCCGTATTTTGTTCCGTAATCTTCAGCCGAATATCGCTGTAGGTAGTCAGAAACTGCTTCAGAAACAGAGGAACCAGGTACGGAGCAACCGTGGGAATGACGCCCAGCCGTACTTCGCCGGCGAGTTCATTCTTGCGTTCGTCAACGATGCCCTTGAGTTTTTCGCAGGATTGTAACACGTGGCGGGCCTGCTGTACAATCAACGCACCGATCTCGGTGGGCTGGGTGGGCTGCTTCTTGCGGTCAAGCAGTTGTACTTCCAGTTCGTCTTCCAGCTTCTGAATTTGCATACTCAGCGAAGGTTGCGTAACCGAGCAGGCATCGGCGGCTTTCCCAAAATGACCGTAGTCAGCAATGGCCACCAAGTATTCGAGTTGTGTGATCGTCATTAGAAAAACTTATTCTTTCTTCAGAATAATTGATTTGTATGATGGAGTAAAGTTGGCTTGTTTTGCAGCCGAAACCAAATAAAACATTTCCGGGATCGTCCTTTTCCAGTATTGCAAATTAGTACATTGATTAGGATTATTCAAGGGAAAAATTGTTTTTATTGTTACTGTAATTCATTACTAAACCATCTTCTTCTCATGGCAAATGGTATGCTGGGCTTAGGTGCCCAATTCCCGGAATTCAAGAAAACTGCCGTTGTATCTCTCGAAAAAGGCAACGAATTTTATGATATCACGAGTGAAGATCATAAGAACGCTGGAAAATGGCTGGTGCTGTTCTGGTGGCCTAAAGATTTCACGTTTGTATGCCCTACGGAAATCGCTGCTTTCAACCAGAAAGCTTCTGACTTCGCCGATCGCGATGCTCTGTTGATCGGTGCTTCTACGGACAGCGAATTCGTTCACCTGGCCTGGCGTAAAAACCATGACGATCTGCGTGATCTGAAATTCCCCATGCTGGCCGATACATCAAAGTCACTGGCGGAAGAGCTGGGCATCCTGACTGCTGACGAAAGAATCGCTTACCGCGTAACGTATATCGTTGATCCCCAGGGTATCGTTCGTTTCGTAGCCGCTAACGACCTGAACGTAGGTCGTAACGTGGACGAAGTACTGCGTGTACTCGACGCTCTGCAAACCGACGAACTTTGCCCCTGCAACTGGGTAAAAGGTGAAGAAACGATCAACGCCTAGGTCCAGGACATATTTCAAAAGTATTTAATAACCCTGGTGAGTCAATCGTCAGGGTTATTTTCTAAGAGGCCACGCCTCTTTTCCCAAAAAACAACAAGCGTATGTTTGGCATTGCATCTGAAACCAAAAAGAACTTACTCGCTGAGATTAAATTGCCCGAGACTTTCGAAAGCCTCTGGCTCGACCGTCTGAATGCGACGGATCACCGATACCTGAAGGACCTGCGTATCAACGTACAGAACGTCCTGAAATCGCAGAACCTGACTAAGAAAGAAGCGTTGTTGATGGCCCTCGGCGTGGCGATCAATGAGAAAAGTCAGGCTGCCGTGATTGAAGCCATCGAATCCGCTGCAAAAGCAGAAGGGGCAGAAGATAAGGAAATTCAGGAAGTAGCAGCCTGCGTTTCTTTGATGAACGCCAACAACGTATTCTACCGTTTCCGTCACTTCATGGATTCCGAAACGTACAATACAATGCCCGCGGGTATCAAGATGAGCATCATGGTGAATCCGGTGCTGGGCAAGGAGTATTTCGAGCTGCTGAGTCTGGCTATTTCGGCCATCAACGGTTGTGAAATGTGCGTAACTTCTCACGAAGCCAGCGTTCGTCAGCACGGAGCTACCCAGGCTCGCGTATTTGACGCTATTCGTCTGGCCGCGATCTTCAAAAGCTTCCTGACGTTATTGTAAGAGCTGACGATTCAGTTGCCGGAGCCATAAATCCCGGCTCTGGCAGGTCCAGTGACTGTCGCCCGGCTGGTACGCAGCAGGCCCCAGCGGCCGCACGAGTCGGTAGGCATCCACTACTTTTAGTTTCAGTCGCGGATCCGACTGAATGCGTTCGATCAGATGATTATAGCGGCCCAGGTAATTGGCCGCTATAGTTGTTTTATTGGGGATGATGCTCAGGTACACCTCATCAAAACCCAGTGAGTGGTACTTCTCGTAAGTCTGGTTCAGATTCTTAATGAGCGTACTGATTTCTTTATCGCTGACGGGATTAAAGTTGGAATTAATCACCGTCGAATCCGTATCCAGATTTAAAAGTAAATGCTGATGATCGGGCGTAATCGTCGTCATCGAATGGACCCGATTGAAGAAAGTGAGGTTCATCCAGGCCTTGAATTCACGCAGGTGTAGAAAGACCGGCCAGTTAAACAGCACATTATCCAGCCGTTCTTCGGGGTAGGTGAGTCGCACATCCTTCGGCCCCGTCATAAACTCATCGAAATCGGCCTCGTATGAATGCGTTTTTTCGACGGGTTTGACCGGCTGCGGGCTCAGTACAAAGTTACTAACCGGCGTCGCCAGGTGTTCCCGAAAATGCCGCTCGACCGATTCAATCAGCAAAATATTACGGACAGACGTATCCAGATGAATGGTCGTATGATCGTTCCAGTGCGTATACGTATAGGTACGGGTCTGAAAATCCTGAGCATCCACCGAGCCGGGTTCCATAAAGCTATCGCCAATGGCGTACAAAGCCACGGGTGCCTGAGGCGTAGGATCACTAAATAATTTCCGACACGATTCACGTACGGCTTTAAACGCTGCCAGATTGGTAAATCGGTACAAGTCCCCGTATTTGTAATCATCGGGCAAATAACCCTCTTTCCCAACAGTGAAATAGAGGGTTTTAGACGTACTCGCCGCAAAAACGACGAGTAGAGCAAGCAGAGCAATAATGCGTACGAATGAGGCCATGGCGTATTCGCGTATGGATGATACCGGCAGGCCGAAATCTCCTAAAACTGAAAGTAGATAAACTGGTTAGAACTGAATACTCCGAAGAAATAACAGCTGAGAATCAGGAGCGTAAATACCGTCCAGAACGGTCCATTTTTCTTCGTTGGAATGAGAAAATAACAGTACTCTTTCCATATCATAAACGCGACCAGGGCGATACTAAACCACATTTCCGTAGCGTTGAGCGGCGTTTGTAAAGTGTCGTGGATGGAAATGGACGCCAGCCCTTTGAATACGCGGTACGCATCTCCCAGCGTTACCGCCCGGAAAAATACCCAGGTCAGGGTTACCAGCCCAAAGGTCAGAATGACCTGAAACAGACGGTACCACAGGGCCGTAGGAACCTGAATACGCCGTTTTTCCATGAACTTATCCCGAATCTGGGCGAGCGTCTGGTACAACCCGTGAAGGGTACCCCAAATGACGAAGTTCCAGCTGGCTCCATGCCAGATACCGCTGACAAAAAACACCGCAAACCGATTGAAATACTGGCGAGCGGGCGACACCCGGCTACCGCCCAGCGGAATGTAAATGTAATCGCGGAACCAGGTAGACAGGGAAATGTGCCAGCGACGCCAGAACTCGGAAATCGAAGCAGCTTCGTACGGGGACTTGAAGTTTTCCATCAGGGTAAAACCCATCACTTTGGCCGCTCCAATGGCGATGTCTGAATAGCCCGAAAAATCGCAGTAGATTTGGAAACTGTAGAAAATGGTTGCCACCCAGAGGCTCGTACCGTTATGATCGCTAATGTTGGCGTAGGCCGGGTCTACGACCATCGCCAGCCGTTCGGCAATGACTACCTTCTTAAACAGGCCCCAGGCCATTCGCATGAGCCCTTCCTTGACATTCTCCCAATTATAAGGGAAGTATTCGTGGAACTGCCAGAGTACGTTCTGCGGGCGTTCGATCGGCCCGGCCACCAGCTGCGGATAGAACATCACGTACAGAGCATAGATCCCAAAATGGCGTTCGGCTTTCTGATTGCCCCGGTACACTTCAATGGTGTAACTCATGGCCTGGAAGGTGTGAAACGACAGACCAATCGGTAAGATAATGCCCGGTAGCAAATCCATCCCGAGCCGTGGAATATGCCGCGTATTGCCCAGCAGATGCAAAACGGCTTCCACATTTTCGGCAATAAAATTGAAGTATTTGAAAAAAGCCAGAATCCCCACATTCGCCACCAGACTCAGCAAAAGCAACGCTTTTCGGTTGCGGGGATTTTTGGTATTTTCAATCCAGATACCTGCGATGTAATCAATGACAATCGTTCCAAAAAGAATCAGAATATACTTGGGAACGAAGATGAGATAGAAATAACAACTGGCCAGTAATAGTAATAGCCAGCGTCCACTCCACCGGAGACTGAAATAACTAAGCGTTACGATTCCGAAAAAGAGAAGAAATTGAAGGGAATTAAAAACCATTGGAAGTCGTATAAAAAACGCCCAAAACTAACGGTTTGGATTGGAAATTCATGGGAATAGGAGCATCGACTCCTGGAATTAACGGATTTTGGACGTCAGAATCTGTACTCCTTTTCCGCTGGTGGCATAGATGAACAGCTTCTGATAGGACTCCGCAAACTCGATTGTAACCGGGTAAAGGCTCGGAATGGGGGCCTGAATCATCGGTTCGCCCTGTAAATTGTACAGCATAGTACCCCGCGAATCCGTCACGGATAAAATTTTCGTTTCTGCTCCAAAAGCAAAGTATCGCAACTGACTTTCCGGCGTAATCGGGAAAATATTAAAGAGCGAATTGGCCTGTTTATCCAAGATCGTTACGTTCTGATTCGTTTGCTGCACAATGAGCCAATCCTTCCCGGTTTCTTCTAATAATGTCCGGAAACGCGTTTCGCGGGAGGGCTTAATCAGCTGTCGGTGCTGAATAATCTTGCCTTCCTGATTCATTTTTAGAATTTCACCAGAAACGCTGACCAGTTGCAGGGAGAAATCCGCGTCGCGATCGGTCGTTTCGACAAAGGCAGGCCCGTCAAAGTTTTGCTTGAGTTGAATCGGGAAATGAGGTAAAGCTTTGCCTTTCGCGTTGGTAAGCGTCAAATGGCCATTCGGTTCGAGTAGCACCGCGTACGAATCGCCCTGCGTAGTTACCTGAGTAATGGGAGTCAAGGCGTGCCGCACATCGGGAATGGTACCGGAAGGAACGAGGTTGAATGCAGCTTTGCTGACTGTGTATAGTCGTCCTTCGGCGTCGAGGGCCGAAAACTGGGTACGCCGTTCGGGCGTCTGATCGAAAATGGTCAGCCGATAGTCCAGCAAACGGCTGAAGGGTTTGGACGCGTACAGTTGATAGCCTTTCGCCGTGGGGTTCAGGATGTACAGGCGATCGGCGGTGAAGAGTACGAGCTGATCGCGTCCTTTCCCAAAGTAGTCCATCAACTGAATGGGAGCAACCAGCGGACCCGACAGCCGGAATTTCACCGAAGGAGCCGCCCCTATGGCTATCGGAATCAGATCATGATCCTGCGTCTGAACGATCAGGTCGGTCGTACCCGTAATGGCATTCCGGTACACGTATGGCTCTCGCTGCAACGGTCGACCCAGCGGATTCGGGATGAGCTTTTGCAGGAATACTTTTCGCAGCAGACCCGGTTCCGTCGTAATGCGTCCTTTGGTCCAGATGAGTCGATGATCAACTTTACCCGCCCGAACGCCGGTTTGCCAGGTAAGAAAATTCAGGCGTTTGAGCGGTTCTTCCAGATTGGTAATCGGACCTTTCCACTCATTTTTGAGGCCTTTCAGAACTGAAAACCAGGATTTTCCGGCATTAAAAACCATCGTGAATGGTTGGGGCTTCATAAGCCGCAGCACTTCCTGAGCCTGAGCCGAATTCATCCACACGTTTCCCCGTCGGTAATCCATGATGTAGTTTCGGATCACCTGCACATTGCTGCCAAAGACGGCGTATCCATCTACGATCGTGTAATAGGTGCGGGGAAAGCCCTGAAAAGCACTCCCAAACCACACCGCCGGAACTTCTGTCAGTAGTAATTGCCGCACAACGTTTCCGGCAACCAGTTCTTCAAAACGGGGAGCTTTTTCGTGTTCCCGAATAGCGGCAGCATCTTTCTGAATCCAGCGAATAAAGGCTTTGGGTTGATTCAGCTTTACCAGGAGCAGGTTCCCACCTTCGTTGAGTTCATCACTTTCCATGCGGCACAGCACCAGCTCCCGATTGACGTGGTAGTAAATGGAATCAGGGGTAACGGGATAGTTGTCCTGCCAGAGTGATTTCTGGTCCGCCAGCTCGGATTCGTGCTTTCGCTGGTAGCGGATAAAACGATTGGCCCAGCCAATAGGGTCCGACAGGTTGAGCTTCACCATCGTGGCCGTTCCGTTGGGAATGAAGCGTTGACTGAGCATGCTGCCCGACTGCTGGCCGTCGAAGGTATGCCAGTAGGGATTGGCTTCCGGAAGGGTGGTGGTGGTCTGAACCGATAGTTCTTTCCGTAGGCCATCGACCTGGCATTGAAACGCCGTATTCGTGGGCAGTAGCGACAATAAGGCTCCTCCGGGCGATTGCTGATTCATGAGCCGTCCGGCCAGTAACTTCAACGCCGGGCCATTCATCCAGAGTTTGGTTTTCGCAGTAACATACTCCGCAGGTACGGGTGGCGAAGTGGCCGGAACATCGAGTAACTTACTGATTTTCATGGCCACGTTTTCCACCAGTAGCGAAGACGGACTCAAGATCAAATAGTTATCGTATTGCATGAACGAAAACCGTTTACGGCTGGCCGCAATGGTAACGTCGGTAATGGCCTGTTTGGCCGTTTGATGGGTAAGACCCCGTACAGCTTTGGAATTGAGGGAATTGAGCTGGCTTAAAAAGATCTGATCCTGAGCCTGGTAGGGAATGTAGAGTACGTAATTAACGGTACTACTGGTTTCTACGTGCAGAGCGTATGTGATGGTTTTACCGTGCAGGAAGTTCGACAACTGAGCCGTGTCCGTCACCGCCTGCCGAAGCACACTCAGGGCGTCCTGAGCTTCTTCCAGAATCGGTAAATCGGAAAGCTTCATCTGGTACGAACGCAGAGGCTCGGACGGATTCTGTAGTTCCGTACTTTCGACGGCTAACAGATAATCTTCCGGGATGTATGCCCAGGCCGAGCGTTCGTTCGTTGACCAGCGGTAGTACGCCCAGCAACCTAATCCGATAACGATAGCAAGGCCCAGAATCCAGTAAATACGCTTCACTAAGGGTCAATTTTTAGAAAATCGGTGAGCGGGGCATGAGCCACCGTATGTAATACCGAATGTACGGAACAACTTAATAAAATTGCCAGTCGGTTTCCCGACTGGCAGCGAATAAAAGGTTCCTCGTCGAAACTTCAAATAAAAATTGAGCTTACTTGCCCCACATGGCGTTAGCGGTGTCTGGGAAGAAGAGGGAAAGTTCGGGTACGTTCATCGCTACCCGGTTGGCCCATTCCACGCCCTGCATCAGGGAGTGATCCTGGTTGGAAACTTCGTACTTCCAGGCACCGAAGCGACCACGGGAATAGATGTCAAAGGGTTCCAGAGCGGGTAATACGGTTTTCAGAATGCCGTCGCGTTCAACACTTGGCGTGGGATAACCGTACTCGAAGCGAATATGAAATTTAGAAATGATATCGTCGGCCGATTCAATCAATCCATCTTCCAGCAACGCCTGGATGGTTTCAGCCATCAGCGTTTCCTGGTTCACAGGTTTCTTGGGTGACTCACTCACTTCCACCATTAATGACCACTGTGTGTTAATGTCGGGTACGTTGTTGGGGGAGTAGTTCGAGAATACCGTAATCCGGTAGTAGGGACTATTGGATTCGGGGAAGTACATCCAGCATTTCGTCGCCAGTTCCGCTTTGGGCTGTCCTTTCAGACCAATACCAATCACGTTAGTTGACGAGTGTTTCAAACCCTGAGCTTTCTCCACAACGGCTGGATCGAGGCCCTGTACCTTTTTTGTGAACAAATCAACGGGCATGGTATTCAGTAACGTCTGATAGCCTACCGTACGACCGTCAGCCAGCGTAATCTGCTTTTGTTCCGCATCAACGCTGGTTACTTCGGCGTTGAGCAGAATGTTTTCGCGACCCACCAGATCACCTACGGCTTCCCAAATTCCTCCCGTACCGCCATGTTTGGGGAACTGGAAGGTGGCATTGGGGCCCCAGGAATAATCGTCGTTATTGAATAGGATATTTTTGGTAATGCGGTGCAAATCCACAACGGATACGCGTTCGCCTACCCATACAGCGTTCATGTCTTCGGTCGGATAGGCCCAAACCTTGAAGTTATACGGGAACATGAAAACCTCGCCCAGACCTCTACCCTGCGTAGCCAAAATCCACTCGCGGAAGTTTTTAGGCTTACCCTGGAAAGGATTCTTGTACAGGTCGATCAGGCCATCCAGACACTTCCACATCGTATCCTGCGAGAGGTATTTGATGTTGTTCTGGAAGGGATAGGGTACGAAACGGTTCTCAATCCAGACCCAGCTTTCGCGTTGGTGCGTCAACCAGCCATCGGCTCCGAGAGCCTTCAGCATCAGGTCGTCAAAGTACTTATAGTGAGAAAACTGGACGTGTCCGCCTACGTCCCAGGTAAAGCCTTGTTCATCAACGAAACTGGTGGCGAGCCCTCCAATGTGGTCTTCTTTTTCCAGAACCAGAAAATCGGTAATGCCCAGTTCTTTCAAACGATACGCCGCCCCCAGGCCCGTTGGGCCTGACCCAATAATTACATACTGATAATTCATGCCTGAATAATTTTCTAAATGAGTCAGAATGGTAGAGTTAGACAGTTACTAGCACTAGGATTTGATGGCTTTCACTTTCGAGTTAAGCTCCTGGCGGAATTTAAAGAGCTCCTGAAAGCTTTGCCAACACACTTTCAATAATTTCATTTTTTGGATGGAGACCTCACCGGTTGCCCGTTCCTTGTGCGTAATGGGGATATCGAAGGTTTTGTTACCCGCCTTACGAGCCATGATGGCCAGGAAGATATTAGGAGCAAACGGCAGTGGCGTTGGAAGCTGAGCGAGCAGCTTCTTCAGCAAACTTCCTTTAATAAGACGGAAGGGGATGTTACTATCGGAGATAAACGTACCGTAAACGGCGTACAGCGAGTACTTCAAAACCCGGGTTACAAAAAGCCGGAATGTCGCATCGTGCCGTACTTGACGGAAGCCCATGATGAACTCGGATTCGTTGCGTTTCTCCCAGAGTTTCAGGACATCTTCCGCCACAAACTGATCGTCGGAATCCGTTTGAAACACCCATTCCGAATTAATTTCAACGGCTTTCCGGTAGGCATGAACGACCGCATTCCCGTGTCCTCCGTTCTTTTGATGGACAACCATCAAAAGGGGATATTTCGGAGCGATTTGATCTAGTTTGGCTCCAGTTGAATCCTTAGAACCGTCGTTTACAACAATCAGGCGGGTTTCGCCAAGGGGTTGAAAATATTTTTCAAGGAATGCCGACCAATTTTGAACAACGGTTTCAATGATTTCCTCCTCGTTGTAGGCAGGCATTACAATGGATAGCAGAACAGACATGAAATAACTATTGGTTGGGGACTAAAGGCAACATGATATAGGTTGATGCCGCAAAGGTAGTGCAATATTTCGATGAATCAGGTTTATACTCCTGAGCTTCGTTGGTTTCAGTCGAAATAAGGTCAAACGCTTTCAAGCCATGTCCCTGGTTTATAGTATAACTTTAAGATGGAAGCTTTGTTTTCAATGCTATGGATTAAAAGTACCTTCCTCAAGGATCATAACAATTCCTTAATCCATCTAACTTACCAGTTCTGGGGTAAGGCTGGCGTTTGAGGTCGTGGCTGAATATGAATGGACCGCCCCGTCTGGTAAAAGCGGGGAGAACCCGTAGCAGTCTGCCGAATCACGAAAACCAGATATAATCCCGGCTCGTACTCCGCGTGTGAAACGGCAGTCTGCGAAACGGGCTGAACGTACTGCTCACGGGTCGGAGAGGCAAAGGGCTGAGTTGTCGTCGTAAAACCAAAGGGTACGAGATACGATTTTTTCAGACTACGCAGTAGGTAATACGAATCAAGGAAATCCTTTCCAGTCGGCACGCCTTCACTCGTCAGCAGGGTATACGCTGCCGACGGTTGTAGAGAGATCGGGTAGGGTTTCCAGCGGGCAAACTCACCTTTAATCATGTCATCTGCGTACGCATCATACCAGGCCGGAGCCGGGTCATTGATCAGGGGCTCTTTTACGGGTACCCGCGGGTACGTCCAGTTGAACTGCATACTCAGCAACTGATTACGCAGGCGAAGCGTATCATCATAAAAATACGAATAGCAACCGAGCAGAATGGCTACGCCCAGTACACTCGCCGTAACCCCAATTGCTTTTCGTACGGTAGTCGAGACTTGCATCAGTAGCCAGGTATACACCAGCATCGTCAGCAGAATCGTATAAATTTTATACCGGCTGGTCATGAACGTTGCTTCGTCAAAACCCATCCGTCCAATCGCTACCATTACTGTCGTGCCGCCAACGAAGGCCAGCATACCCAGTAAAAAAGTATCCAGTGAAGTCAGTTTCAAACGCCAGGCCTTCCAGCTCAGTTGCGTAGTCATACCCAAAGCAGCCAGTACTAGCAGGGCTCCGGTCGCCAGTACCACCAGTGTCGACTTGCGGGGCCATAAGGGTTCGGCAACGGAACCGGAAAACAGCAGGACCGACCGGATGAAGGTCAGTACTTTATTGGTAACCGGTTGTGTAGGCTGCTCGGTTTTATTGTAATGTAGGAAATATAAAATCCAGAAAAGAATGCCCAGGCCCGTCCACAGCCAGGCTTTCTTTCGGGAAGAACGAAGGAATAACAGCACTGCTCCGATGGGCCAGAGTAGCAAACCGTTAGTACTGGTAATACCCGCCAGTATTCCCCAGCCTATGGCCCAGCCCAGCGTACGGTGATAAGACAAAGCGTATAGTCCGCACGCGACCCAGGCAACGACGCTGAAATTCTGCAAAGCAGCCATACCCCAGTACATGTTTTCCCACTGCGAAAGATTGAACAGCAGAAAAGGCAGCGGCAAGAGATAGGCCAGCGAGCGATACGGTTGTAGGGCTTTCCCCCAAACCACCAGCAAAAGCAGCAGCGAGGCATTGCCCACCCACATCAGGTGCACGAAGTTGAGCTTGCCCGTGAGCGTGTAATCCAGAAAGGAAATGATTCGATCATACACGATCCGGTGCTCATTGTGCTGTCGCCAGAACGCCTGAAATACCTGCCCCAGGGTTTCCGCCGACTCCACCCGTTCGATGAACGCCCGTAAGCCGTGATCATCCCATTTGGGAATATTAAGTGCGTAGGTATGAAGCAGGCTGAAGTACCAGAAAATGGGTACCAGACCGACCAGCAGAGCCACAAAAGCGATACTTTTTTTAAGGGACATTCCGAAAATCAAAGCCCGCGAGGGGCCGCTTCAATTACAGGGTTAAGGCTTGAAGAATAGAGTCGGGGTCGAGGTGAGAACGTTGCTGATGATACGCCTGATCGCCGTACAACCCACCCGGATAGCCCTCGGCCCGCAGACTTTTGAAGGATTTCAGCGAAAGTCCGCGTTCGAGTACCTGTACTGATAATTGCTGAGCCAGTCCACCAATGCTGACGTGTTCTTCAGCCACCAGCACGTGACCCGCAGATTCGAGTAAGGTGGCTACTTCATCCGTGAGCTGTAAGGGCAGGGTGAGAGCCGTAAGCAGGTTCCAGGGCTGACCCGATTGTTCCAGAGCCGTCAGTACATTCTGAGCCACCGGTCCCAGGGCCACCACCGTACCCTGAGCATCGGGGTAGGTACGCAAAATGCGGAAGGAACCCGATTCACGTTCGAATGAAGGCGTGTTTTTTCCGTAGCCCAGTCGCAGATAAGCCGGACGGGCTTCCCGTACCATGCTTTCGATGCTGAGTTCCACTTCGTCGGCAAAGGCGGGTACCCAGCACTTGACATTTTGCAGCGGACTCAGAGCCGCCATATCTTCAATGGCGTGATGGGAGCTACCCATGATTCCGTAGCCGTATCCACCCCCATTACCTACCAGAAAAACGGGCAGGTTATGCAGACAAACATCGTTACGGAACTGCTCCAGGCAGCGATACACGATGAACGGAGCAATGGAATAACAAAAAACTTTGTAACCCCGGTAGGCCAATCCGGCGGCCATACCGACCATATTCTGCTCGGCGACACCGGCATTGATGAAGCGGGGCCCCAGGGTTTTCTGTACATTTTCGAGAGCGTTGTAACCTAAATCACCCGTAATGAATACGAGTCTCTCATCCGCCGCTCCCAGTTTTTCAATGGCTTCACTAAATTCTTTTCTCATGAGGAATTAGTTGTCAGTTTTCGGTTTACCGTTTTCAGTTGAAAGCACTGTTCAATTGAAAACGGTAAATCGAAAACAGTAAACTACATTACTTTTTCTGCTGCGTGACCAGCGTTTTGATTTCTTCGGACGTCTGGTATTTCTTTCCGCCTTTACGGACGATCGTTCGGATGAACTTGGGCCGTTTTTTCGTTTCTTCAAAAATCTTACTGATGTACTCGCCCAGGAACGACAGACCCATCAGGGTTAAACCGCCGAATAGCGTAATCAGGATAATCACCGTCGTAAAGCCCTGCGGGGTATCCGGTGCAAAAAAGTACTTGGCTAGAATCTGATAGAAAATGCCCAGTACGGAAAGTCCCGTGAGCGTAAAACCCGCGTAGCTCATCAGTTCCAGTGGTACGAAACTGAAGGAGAAAATGGCCTTTTTCGCCCAGCCAATGTTTTTCCGCCAGTTATTGGTCGATACGCCAAACATCCGCTCGGGCCGTACGTAGGGAACGCCCGTTTGCTTGAAGCCCACCCAGGCCCGTAATCCCCGCAGGAATTGCTCGGTTTCGGGGAGAGCGACCAGTTCTTTGACTACTTTCCGGTCAATCATGGAGAAATCACCGGCATCGCGGGGGATGGGGATGTAACTCAGACTTTGGAAAATCCGGTAAAAGAGTTTGTAAAATACGTGCATGTGCGGTTTCATTTCCCGCTGTACCCGCGTTCCGTAGACGACCTCGTAGCCTTCCTGCCACTTTTCGTAGAGTCGGGAATAATCTCCGGTGGATCCTGTAAGTCACCATCCATCAGGACAACGGCATCGCCCGTTGAGATTTCCATCCCACTCAGGAACGCCGACTGACTGCCAAAATTCCGCGAGTGCGTAATGCCAATTACGTTAGGATCTTTGGCACACAACTCTTCCAGCACTTGTTCCGTATTATCGGGCGAGCGGTCGTTGACGAAAATGATTTCGTACCGCACCTTCATGGCATTGAACGTCTTCACGAGGCGTTCGTACATGTAAGGCATGGCCTGGGCATCCTTGTAACAGGCAATAATGGCCGAAATCACCGGATTCAGGTACGGATTCTGGAAGGCCGGAATGATGCGTTCTTCGTACTGATGACGCTCCTGCCAATCGTAAGTGCGTCGCAGACCCTGAGCCAGCGTATACTGGGCTTCCCAGTTCAGATCCCGGCGGGCGGCTGAAGGATCGCCGTACCACTCGGCCAGGTCCCATTTGCGGTTTTGCATGGTGCCGTAGACCGCTTCCTGGTTGATCCCGAAATGTTCCTGTACGGTTTTGACGAGATCGGCGATGGTGGTTTTCACCCCGGATGCAATATTATAGGAATTACCGCCAATGACGTTGAAGTCGGCCAGAGCCGCTTTCACAAAGGCGGCAATACAGTCATCCACGTACACAAAATCGCGGGAAATTTCGGGGGATACCAGCGGGGGTAGTTGTCCTTTGCGAACGTTCTCCACCAGACGTGGAATCAGGCGGTCGGGTTCTTCCCAATCGCCGTAAATGGAATACAGCCGTAAGTTGACCGCTTTTTTCCGTTGTACCTGGTGATAAAACTGAATCAGATACGCCGAAGAAACCTTCGATACGGCATAGTGACTGTTCGGTTCTACGGGATCCGTTTCGGCGGGAGCCGTACAGTTGAAGCCGTATTCGGAACTGCTGCCCGCGTGAATATACACGGTCTCCGGCGTACAGTTTTCCAGAATGTTTACCGTACCGATGACGTTGGTTTCGTAGGTAAGAATGATATTCTGCTGTTTGGAGTACGCCCCGTACGCCGCCAGATTGAAGACGGTTTTGGGTTGCAGTTCATCGAAAACCCCCTTTACGGACGTAGGAGAAACAATGTCACAGTGAATGACATTCTCCGCCGGTACGTCGAGTAATTTCAGTCGCCAGGCTTTGCGGGCGTCGTGGGTAAGGGTATACACGTCCTTGCGAACGGCGAAAATCTTTTCAAACAGGGCAGCTCCGATAAACCCACTGGCTCCATACACGAAGATGGGCCCTCGCAACTGCAAAATATCGTCACGTAATAATTCGGTCATTAGATAGGGTAGTTTACAATTTTCAGTTTTCAGTTTTCAGGAAGAAACCCAACTGAACACTGCAAACCGACAACTGTAAACTAAAGAACGTGTTCTACAGATAGTTGATACGCTTCGATGACGTCTTTTTGGGCCTGGGCGTACAGGTCTGCGGACATGGGTAGGTAATGCCATTCCATGCGGTTTTCCATGTACGAGATACCCTTGCCTTTGATGGTATTGGCGACGACTACTTTCGGCTTGCCGTTGCGTTGGGTACGTAGCTGTTCAATGGTTTGAATGATCGTAGCAATGTCATGGCCATCGATCTCAACGACGTCAGCTCCCAACACTTCGTATTTGCGGGGGTCCGCCGAATCACCTAGAATATCCTGGGTGTGGCCAAATCCCTGCAAACGATTCCGGTCGATTAATACTACTAACTGATCGAGCTGATTGTTTACGGCAAAGTGTAAAGCTTCCCAGGTTGTCCCTTCATTGGTTTCCCCGTCCGACATCAAAACGAACGTCAATGCATCCACGCCGCTCAGCTGGTTGGCTTTCGCAATGCCCGTGGCAATGGGCAAACCGTGGCCCAGGGAGCCGGTGGCAAAGGGAATACCCGTATGCTTGTTAGGAGCGGGGTGAGCCGGAAGCGTTGTATCGTTTTTGTAGAACGTCTGGAGGGTGTCGTCCGAAATTTCACCGAGATGATTCAGGCACGCATACAAAGCCGCTGCGGCGTGCCCTTTGGACAGGATAAAGACTTCCGAATCCCGCTTTTGTTTGACGAGCGATCCGATCATCAAATCAAGGCAACTCATCGAACAGCCAATATGACCGGCATTGGCCATTTTGTAGAGTTCGAGCGTCTTTAGTCGCAGTTCCCCGGCTAATTGTTTCAATTCAGTTTCCAACATGGAAAGTAAGGCTGGCAGTTGAAAATGGTTAATGGTAGTCAGACCCGTAGAGGGCTTATGCTAAGGTCGGTACCGGAAGGCTTTTCGTGCGAAGCAACCTTAGTACCGATATTTAGAACGTTCAAAATCGAAAATCAGACGTTTCTGGCCCGTTGATTTTTGCCAAAGATACAACTTATCCTGCTCAAGGGAGTCAATTCGTTGCCAATACGAGGCATCTTTCGGTAAGTAGACATTGGTCAACTGAGCGTCCAGAATCGAGATTTTAATGTTCGCTGTGTACTCATCCGCTGATCCATACACATCCTTCACACCGCTGGGGTACAGGATGGTATCGCCGGGAGCGTACAGCTTTTTGATCTCCTGAGCCGCCGCCCAGTACGGATTCGCAATCCGTGCTTCCGAACGGTATGTGTACTTGGGTGATCGGTCTTCGTAAATTTCCTGTAAAACCTGAACCAGCCAGCCCATCTGAGCGACGCAGGCCACACCCACGACCGCTTTACTCCAGAGCGGCAGGCGTCTACTTTCACGTAAGGCAATGGCAATCAGGATTAACGCATACGGAAAGGAGAAGCCACCGTAGCGTTGCGTAATGCCAAAGGTATGTCCGTTTTTCAGGGACATGACCACCAGAAAAGCGGTTGGTAAAAAGGTAAGCAGTACAAAAAAGACCAGTAAAGGGCGTTCGGCCACCGCCCGGTTTTTGAACGCGTACACCAGCAGAACACCCGCCAAAATCATCGAACTCTGGAAAGCCAGGAAGGCAAAGGGCTGAGTCGTGTATAAAAACAGGGATACGATGGTTAATATAATCGCAATCAGCGACCAGCGAAACTGTTGTTTGCGTTGGTACTGCCAAATGGCAAACAGGGAAAGTACGGTGGTAATCGATAGGATAATCAAATTTCGCTTGCCACTCAGGCGGCTAGCCAGTCCGTTGCTCACCCAAAACTGATCAGCTAATACCGGAGCCAGTTTCTTCCAGATGTTCGGAAGGGTAGCCTGGGTGATCATGCTATCCGTCTGCGTATCCGCAATTTTTTTGTAAAGTTCTCCCTGATACTTCAGCGTGTGTAACGTGTATTCGCCGCCTTTGCCGGGCGACATCCACCAGACCATGCCCAGTACCGGAAAAATCAGAGAAAGAGCTAAGCCCATCCAGATTCGCACGTTCCGGACGTAGAGCAATACGTACAAGCCGTGAATACCAATCACGACAATGCCCAGGAAGTGGCAGAACCACACCAGCCAGGCCAGCAATCCGTACCAGAGAAATCTGGTCCAGTGAACAGGTCTGGTGGAGCGAACAATATCCAGAAAAACGTCCGTAGCCAGCAGCGTAAAGAAGAACGTCATCGAATAGTTACGGGCCTGATGACTGTAAGCGACAAAAAACGGCTCGATGGCCATTAATAAAGCCACAAACAGGGCCATTCGATCGCTTTTCAGGTGTTTCTGCGTGAACCGGAAGACCAGAGCCACCGTCAGAACGCTGAAAATGACCGAAAGCAGTCGGACCGCAAAGTCACTCATGCCAAACAAAGCCACCCAGGCGTGAAACAGCACGTAGTACGCGGGAGAATTTCCGATGTCACTCCGGTTGATGGCTTCGTAGTAATCAGCCATGTGCTTGGGTCGCCAGAAATCCTTGGGGGTAAAATATTTCTGGTGTAATTCCGGTTGATTGGCCCCCTCCAGCGGTACGCCCTGCGAAACCAGCAGGGTTGATTTTTCGTCGAAAAACAGACTGTAATCGCTGAGCGTATACAGACGTAAACCGACCGCAAGGATAAGAATTCCAGAGAGAAGAAGGTAGATAGTGGGTCTTGACATGGCACCATGTATTCAGTCCGGTTAGACCGAATCAGCCGCGAAAATGATTAAAAACCCACAGTCCTGCAAATCAAGAATGGATTTGAAAGCAAGCTCATCTCCCGGTCCTTTGTCAGGAAGCGGGCTTTAAAAGGGTGCAATCCGGGGTTATTTCCGCAAAATCGTGAATTCTACCCGGCGATTTCGTCGTCGGTTTTCCTCGCTGTAATTGTTGGTGATCGGGCGACTCGACCCATACCCTTTGCAGAGAACCCGGTCGGCGGCAATGCCTTTGAATACTAAAAAGCTCTTGATATGCTCGACGCGTTGCTGGGATAAAACCAGGTTGGCATTGAAATCACCCTGATTGTCGGTATGCCCTTCCATCAGAATCTGCATGTTGGGATTTTCCTTCATGACCTGAACGAGTCGGCGTAGTTCTGCAAAGGAAGCCGAATCAACTTCGGGCTGACTTTGCTCGAAATAAACCGTATTCATGACGATTCGGGTGCCTTTTTCCATGGGAACCAGAAGCAGGTTCTTACGTACTTCCCGATACCGTTTTTCATTCCGCAGATCCAGCTCCTCACTTTGGGCGTAAAAGCCCTCTTTTGACGAGTTCAGACCATAGAGTTTCTTGAGTGGCAGAATCAATTTATACTCCCCGGTTTCGGGATTAAACTCCGTTTGGATACTATCTTTTTTACCTTCCAGCACCTGAGCGATCACATCGGCCGTGATCGGTTTGAGCGTATAGGCATGGAGCACGGTACCCGAAACAATGACCACCGGTTCGGGTTTAATGGCTTCATTGATGCGGATCCGAAAAATATCTTCGAATCCGAGCGAATTCTGGTCCGAGCACAGGTACGCATAATCACCCGAAGCGGGTACCGTAAAGTAACCATCCCAACCCGGTGTATTGATGTCCGGTCCCAGGTTTTCCGGTTCTGACCAGCGTTGCCAGCTATCGTCGAGACGTCGGCTTACGAAAATGTCCTGCTCACCGTATCCTGGCCAGCCTCGGCTACTGAAATAGATGGTCTTCCCATCCGCCGCCAGAAAAGGTGAGCCTTCTTCTTCGGCGGTATTGATGTCCGGACCCAGGTTACGGGGTGTAGACCATTGTCCGTTTTTTTGCAGGAACGAAATGTATAAATCCCGGCTACCCCGTGAATCACTGCGTTGAATGGCCATGAGCAGGGTCCGCTTGTCGGGCGATAAAGAATATTCAGTGGTGAAAAACCCTTTTTTGTTGGGGATAAGATTCAGGTTTTCAATAATGACCGGTTTGGGGAAAGACCAACCCGTCTGGCCTTTATGGGAAGAAGATATGCCGAACTGCATCTCACCGTTTGGCATATACTGGTTGAGCAGCAGAGCCGTGCGGGAATCAGCAGAAATGGAGCAGAGGGCATTATGATCTTTATTGTTAAGGGGGGCTCCGATATTCTGAGCCGGTTGCCAGACGCCATTCAGATTCTGGGCAAACCAAATGTCCTGAGGTTTCATTTCCGGGGCGTCCGGATAATCAGCCTTGGGTTCGCCCATATTATCCGGGTGATTCCAACGCGTAAAAAAGAGCGTTTTACCGTCCGGGGCAATGATGGGATTCAGTTCTTTGGCCGCCGAGTTAATGGCCGGGCCCAGGTTTTCCTTGACCAGTTTCTGCGGAAATCGGCTGTTGGCTAGTTTGATGACGGGTTGGTATGTTTCCGCACCCAGCGATATGCCGATGGCATCAATCTGGTTCATGCCCGGTCGGCGGGCGGTGTTTAGTACTACGCGAATGGCGGAGACCCGGTAGGGGGTAAGGGCCGGAAGCTTGATCGACCAGATCTTTCCTTCGCTCGCTGGCACAGCTTCCGTATTAGAAAAAATTAATTTTTCAGCACCCTTTTCGTCGCTGGCCCAAACCTGATGTACACAGCCCGCTCCGAAGTTTTCAACCACAATCACCTGCCGGATGCGGGTGAGCGTATCGAAAGCTACTTTGACAAATTCCTCGCCCGAATCGGGTTGGGCCGGTTGCCAGGCAGCCTTACTAGGACCTGCGTAAGGACCCGTATTGGGTTTGCCCAACACCTGTACCGCACGGTACGCCGGATCATTACTGGCTGTTTCAGAAGAAACCTGTATGACTTTCGAAGCCCAGTAGATACGTTGAGCCTGAAGGCTAAATCCCCAAAAAATAAAACTACTACTAGCCCAATCGCTCGTTTCATGAATCAAAGACGGTGATAAAAGGAGTAACCCTTCTGCAGAAATTAGGTGGTGGTACGCAGAAAATGGGTTGCTCCGGTACTTCTTAACGCAAAAGCTCAGACCTCTTATCTCTGTTCTTTCGATTTTAGTCGAAAATTAGAAGAAAACCAAAGTGAACGCCCGGACCAACATCTATTTTTGTCTGGAAGCGGGAAATAAACGTTGTTTTTTTTCGGTACAGCTCTGGCTGTTGCAGTGAAAAGATGGGCCGAATGCCCCCTTTCAAGTTTCAAATAAAATCAAATAACCCCTTATGAGAAAACGCTTCATCAGCACGCTTGGGCTTGGCCTGCTGCTGGGAGGCCGTTTGTGGGCCCAGTCTGGCTATACCGACCAGGCGGCTTTAACCAAACGCCTTCAGCAACTTAACGCCCAGTACAAGAACCTAACTTCCCTGCAATCCATCGGCAAAACATCTACTGGAAAAGACCTCTGGGTACTGAGTGTGGGTCAGGGCGATCGCGGCAAAAAACCGGCGGTCGTGATTGTCGCCAATCTGGAAGGCTGGCACCTGGCCGGTACAGAATTAACTCTGCAAACCGCAGAAAAATTATTGAGCGGAGCATCTTCCGACAGCGTAGCCCGACTTCTTTCGAGCAAAACCTTCTACTTTCTACCCAATCTGAACCCCGACGCGGCGGCTCAGTACTTCGCTAAACTGAAGTACGAGCGTTCGTCTACGGCCCGGCCCGTGGACGAAGATCGGGACGGTCGTGTGGATGAAGACGGTCCGGAAGATTTGAATGGCGATGGGCTCATTACCCAAATCCGAATTGAAGATCCGACGGGAACCTACCGTGTAGCCAAAGGAGACCCTCGCGTATTGGTGAAAGCAGACGCCGCCAAGGGCGAACAGGGGCAGTACCTGGTGTATACCGAAGGCATCGATAATGACAAAGACGGGGCGTTCAACGAGGACGGACTCGGCGGAATTCACCTCAATAAAAACTTTACGTTCGAATACGAGCCCTTCAAGCCCGGTTCAGGTGATTACCCCGTATCGGAATTGGAAAACCGGGCTTTGATCGACTGGTTGTACGAGAACAAAAACGTGTACGCCATTCTAACGTTCGGTCCTTCCAACAACCTGACTGAAGCCTACAAGTTTGATCCGATGAAGGCCAATCAGCGGGTCGTAAAAGGCTGGCAGGCGAAAGATGTGGCTGTCAATGAATACGTGAGCAAGCTGTACACGGCGACTGGACTGAAAGACGCTCCGAGCTTACCGTCTACGAAAGGCGACTTCCCTTCCTGGGCGTACTATCACTTCGGGAAGCTGAGTTTTTCAACGCCCGGCTGGTGGATGCCTAAGGATACTGCTCGGGCGGGCAGTCCTCGTCCGGCCGGAGCTACGCCAGCACCCGGTGGACGGCCCGGTATGGGAGCTGGTCGCGGAGCCGCCGCGAGTCCGGCCCTGGGTTCGGAAGAAGACGTAGAACTGCTGAAATGGGCGAAAGCCCATAACATCGAAGCCTTTGTAGAATGGAAGGAAATCAAACACCCCGATTTTCCCAATAAGAAAGTGGAAGTCGGTGGACTGGTACCCTTCGTCAAATGGAACCCACCCGTGGCTATGCTGACGCCAGCGGCCGAGAAACACGCCAGTTTCCTGTTGAGCGTAGCCAAAGCCATGCCTGAAGTGGAGATCGTGAATGTACAAACGGAAACGCTGTCGCCGGGTCTGAACCGCATTACGGTGGATGTGCATAACAAGGGCTTACTGCCGACGCACTCCGAACTGGGTAACCGCGTGAAGTACGAAGACCGTCTGAAGATCGTGGCGACACCCGCCAAAAATCAGAAGCTGGTATCGGGTCGTACGCATCAGCTGGTTCGCACTGCGATTGCCGGTAATGGCGTCGAGCAACTGACCTGGCTGGTATCGGGTACGGGAACGTTCACCATCGAAGCTTCGTCGGCACCGGCAGGTTCATCCAAAGTTACTGTTAATCTGAAATAAGGAGGGGTGTTTGCGGTGGTTTGACTAGCGTTTGAAAAGGTGTGAGGTGGTTTGAAAGGGTTTGATAACGTTTAAAAAGGTAGGATGAAGTAAAAGCAAGTATAGTATGATCTACGCTTGAATAAACCTTCAAAGCATACCAATCCTCAAACCCATTTAAACCAAAAACCTACGCAAACTTGAAACCTCATTAAACCTGAAACGTACTCAGACCTGAAACGCAGTCAAACCCAGACAGGCACTTCTCCATTCATACGCTATTTCCATGAAGAAAATTTTAACCCTTTCGCTGCTGCTGTCGGGCGTATCGGTGCTGGCTCAGCAGAAAGATCCCATCGGCATTCGGGCCATTGGTACGCCGCCGAATCCGAAAGTACAGGTTTCCTGGAACCGGTACTACGACTACAAAGGTCTCGTTGACATCATGCAACGCATGGTGAAAGCGTATCCGAATCTGGCGAAACTCGAAACCATCGGCAAATCGCAGCAGGGTCGTGACCTGTATGTATTGACGATAACGGACCTGAAGTCCGGTAAGAGTGATACGCAGAAGCCCGCTTTCTGGACGGATGCCAACATTCACTCGAATGAATTACAGGGCTCTGAAATGGCTCTGTACGCGGCCTGGTACCTGACCGAAAACCACGCCAACAATCAGTTTATCAAGGAATTGCTGCGGGATAAGACCTTTTATTTCGCTCCGACGATTAACCCCGACGCCCGCGAGGATTTCATCTACAAGCCCAATACGGCCAACACGCCCCGCTCGGGTATGACGCCGATTGACGATGACGGCGATGGACTGGTCGACGAGGATAATTTCGATGATCTCGACGGCGACGGTGAGATTACGATGATGCGTCGGAAATCTCCCTATGGTCGTTTGAAAGTAAATCCCGAAGATCCCCGGATGCTCATCCCGGCAAAACCTGACGAAGCCGGTGAGTACGAAATGCTCGGTATCGAAGGCCTCGATAACGATGGCGATGGCCTCGTCAATGAAGACCGTCCCGGTAGCTACGATCCGAACCGCGACTGGGCCTGGAACTGGCAGCCCGATTACATTCAGGGCGGGGCTTATAAATACCCGTTTAGTCTGCCCGAGCCGCGAGTGATTATGGAATGGGTGATGAAGCACCCCAACATTGCCGGGGCTCAGAGTTACCACAACTATAGCGGGATGTTTTTACGCGGTCCCGGAGCGGCCGAAGACGATGTACATTACGATCCGGCTGACGTACAGGTCTACGATTATTTGGGCAAAACGGGCGAGAAAATGATCCCAACCTACCAGTACGGAGCCATTCACAAAATTCTGTATACGGTGTACGGGGGAGAAATCGACTGGTTTGCTCTGGGTCGCGGGATTTTCATGTTCTCGAATGAATTGTGGACGTCCTATCTGTATTTCAACAAAAAAGGCGAAGCCAACGAACTTCGGAACGCTCCCAATACGGAGCCGTACGATTTTGATCGGCTGCTGCTACACGGTGATGCCTTTGTGGACTGGAAACCCTTCAAACACCCGCAGTACGGCGATATTGAAATCGGTGGATTCAAGAAAAATTACATTCGGAATCACCCCGGCTTTATCCTCGAAACGGACGGTCACCGTAACGCGGCCTTCACGATTTTCCACGCGAACCAGATGCCTAAAATCGAGGTGAAGGAAGTAGCAAAGAAAGAACTGGGCAACGGACTCACGGAAATTACGGCCACGATTATCAACAGCCGCATTATTCCTACGCACTCGTCGTTTGATGTGAAAAATAAAATCAACCTGCCCGATTACATTACCCTCAAAGAGGCTCAGGTAGTAAGTGGTCTGCAAATGACGAATCCCGATGGAAGCGGGTACGGATACGGCTCTACCCCGGCTTTTGAAAGCTACAAAGAGCAGAAACTTAACCCGCAAACGCTGGAAGTTGCCAATATTCCGGGAATGGGCTACGTTCGCCTTCGCTGGATTGTGAAAGGAAACCCGGCCAACTGGAATATCGAAGTCAACAGCCAGAAAGGTGGTCTGACGACGGCTACGGGCAGTTTTGCAAAGAAGTAGTCGGGATGGGTTTGACGTTTGAAAGGGTTTGAAGTTTCAGTAATTAAGAGGGTTTGAGGTTTAAATTCCCGATTCGTGCAGGGTGAACCTTTCTGTGCTCAACCTTTAAACGCATCAAACCTTACTCAAACCTGATCCTTTAAAAAGACGCTGTTCCTCCGGGGATAGCGTCTTTTTTCTGTTGGTTTCTCGGGATGTAGGTTGATGTATGATCGGGTTGGATGGTTTAAAATTTACCCCGCATTGCATACGGGTCCAATATCATTAGCCATGGGTTATACCCATGGAACGCTGGTCTGGAAATCAGTTTAAGGTCTGATTGGTTTGAAGAGGGAAGATGTGTGAGGTTTAAACTTTCAAACTTCAAACGTATTAAACCTTAAACTCCCTTAAACCCAACTCCCGAAACAATTTCCTTCCCACGCCTCTTTATACGAGCGAATTGAACGATCCCTTTCCCATGGATACACTGACCCATATCACCATCGGAGCTTGTGTGGGCGAAGCGATACTAACCAAAAAAATAGGCAAGAAGGCTCTGCTTTGGGGAGCAATTGCTCAAAACCTGCCCGACATCGATTCGGTCACGAGTCTCTGGTTATCACCCGCTGAAAACCTGCTGGTACACCGGGGAATCACCCACTCGCTGGTTGTTGCGTTTCTGGTACCAGCTTTGCTGGCGGGGCTGATTCGAAGGTTTTATCCGCAAGTCTCTTTCCTTCGCCTGTACGGATTTGGGGTACTTCAACTACTGCTGCATGATCTGCTGGATTTATGTAATTCCTACGGGACGGGTATTCTCGAACCCTTTAGTTCGCAACGACTGACCTTCAATCTTTTATACGTAATTGATCCCCTGTTTACGCTTTCACTGGTAGTGGCGAGTGTAGCCCTCTGGCGATTACGGCCGGAGGCTCACAATCGTCAGGTATGGGTGCTGGTGGGACTGATTCCCTGCGGTTTGTACACCCTGTGGACGATTGAGCACAAGCGACGCATCAACGAGGAAATCGAAGCCTCTCTGGCGTCCCAGCATTTGCCGTACAGTGATTATTTTACCACGCCTACACCCTTCAACGGGCTACTCTGGTATGCCGTGGCAAAAAGTGGGGCGGGCTATCAGCTGGGGTACCGTTCCGTATGGGATCGGGGGCAAACGGATTTTCATTACGTACCGCAGGGAGAAGAATTACTGAGTAATGAGAATGCACAAGTCCGGAATTTGAAATATTTTTCACGGGGATTTTATACCGTGAGCCGTAACGAATCGGTCCTGCAATTCAACGTCCTGCGGTTTGGACAGATCCGGGGCTGGGAAAACCCGGACGCCGAATTCGCCTTTCATTTTTACCTGACACCCGGTTACGACAATCGGCTGGTGATGCAGCGGGGCCGCTTTACGGGCTGGACCTGGCCAAGCGTGCAGCAAATGTTCCGCCGCATCAAGGGCGAAACGGGTAGCCTTGAGAAGTATTGAGTATGACCTTACTGGAAGAAATTGACTGGCTGCTCATTGGCGAATTAATTTACGGTCTGATCGTTGCTGCCACGTGCGTACGCATCATTTATGACACCCGAACCAGCACGAAAACGCTGGCCTATCTGCTCTTAACGGTTTTTCTGCCCGTTGTCGGCATGATTCTGTACTTCTCGGTAGGACTGAATTATCGAACCCGTAGTCTGTACAGTAAAAAACTTTTCGACGATGATCAACTCCTCAAGAAGCTCTACGCTCAGATAACCCGGGTCACCCGTAACAACCTCGAAACGGATCATCAAGCCGTGCAGCAATACCGTGAACTGGCGTATTTGCTACTCAATGATAATATTAGTCCGTTAACGGCTAATAATGACATCAAAGTCCTTCGCAACGGTGAAGAAACATTTCCTGAAATTCTGAAGGCCTTGCAAGCGGCCAGGCATCACATTCACATCGAATACTACATTTTTGAGGATGATACCATTGGGAATGCGATCAAGGACGTGCTGATCGAAAAAGCCCGCCAGGGTGTACAGGTCCGCTTTATCTACGATGATTTTGGCAGTCGGTCCATTCGCCGCACATTGGTACCGGAACTGCGGGCGGCGGGCGTGGAGGCGTATCCCTTTTACCGTATTATATTCATCGCACTAGCCAACCGACTGAATTACCGCAATCACCGGAAAATTATTGTGATTGACGGGAGTACGGCTTTTACCGGGGGAATTAATATCTCGGATCGGTATCGAAATCCCAATCCGAATAAGCTGTACTGGCGGGATACGCATCTGCGAATCGACGGTCCGGGAACGTACTATTTACAGTATATTTTTCTTTGCGACTGGAATTTTTGTGCCGGACAGTCGCTCATGCCCGAACCCGAGTTTTTCTGTGAACCCGAAGCGTCACAGACGAACGCTCTGGTACAGATTGCTTCCAGCGGTCCCGATTCCGTTCAGCCCAGTATTCTCTTTTCGCTGTTACAGGCGATTAATCTGGCCCGAAACGAAATCCTGATTACGACGCCTTATTTCATACCGGGAGACAGTCTGCTGGATGCCCTGATTGTGGCGGCTTTGAGTGGTGTAAAAATCAAATTACTCGTACCGGGCATTTCAGATTCCTGGCTGGTCAATACGGCCGCTCAGTCGTATTACGGGGATTTGCTGCGGGTAGGCGTGGAAATTTACCGGTACCAGAAGGGCTTCGTTCACGCCAAGACCCTCGTGGCCGATGGCTTACTGTCTTCGATCGGAACGGCCAATATGGATTTTCGAAGTTTCGAACTCAATTTCGAAGTGAACGCCTTCCTCTACGACGCTCAGGTGTCCGAACACCTGCGTACCATCTTTTATGAAGACATACAGGACGCTGAACGGATCGATCCCGGTCTGTGGCTACAGCGACCAGCCTGGAAGAAAATGCTGGAAAAAGTAGCCCGGATGATTTCACCTTTGTTGTAAGGAAAAGGATGAATCGGTTGATAGTCAATAATTTAATTCAAACTGATTAGAAAGCTTAGGGATTCACCGACAGTTGCTCATTGTTCTGCGGCAGTTTGGCTTTATACCGGGGCAATTTGGTAGCGATAAAAATACCGAGAGCCACCAGCGACCCAGAAATCATGAAGACATACTGAATGGAGTAGTGTTCAGATAACATTTCCGACGTATTCCGACTGATGTAATACTGATAGATAAATTGCTGGATCATCCCACTAAAAGCGATGCCAATGGAACCGCTTAATTGCTGAATGAGCGTATAGACCGAAGAGGCGGGCGTCACCTGATTGGGGAGTACGGCATTCATGGCGGTAGCAGTCAGCGGCGTAATCAAGAGGCCTAGTCCAATCCCCCGAATCATCATGGAAAGGAGTACATACCACACCATGGGCTCATTGATTTGCGAGAACAGGAACATGGAAAGAGCTACCAGTCCCAGCCCCGCCATGACAAAACGTTTGGGACCGTACTTATCCGACAGATTTCCTGCGAGTGGCGTGAAAATCGCCATCATGATGGAGTTGGGCAGAATCATCAGTCCGGATTCCAGTTCAGAAAATTTCAGATAACCCTGGAGTAAGAACGGTAACAGAAATAAGCCGCCGAATAAAGCGATGGAACGAAGTACCGTAATCAGCACGCAGTACACGTACGTCGGTCGCTCAAAAATGCTAAGATCAAATAAGGCTCCGGGCCGATGATAGCTGCGTTTGATAAATACACCCAAGGCTACTAAGGAAAGAACCAGAGGCAACCATACCTGCAAAGACCCGAAGCCCTGGCTGGAAAACTGGGCAATGGCAAACTGAAACAGCAGAATAAATAGTGTAAAGAGGGCAAAGCCACCCAGGTCGAAATGAATACTGGTATCCCGACTACGGTCCAGAAACTTCAGTGACCGCATGGCGAGTGCAATAGCCAGGATGCCGATGGGCAGGTTAATATAAAAGATGGAAGTCCAGCCGAAATATTCCGTTAGCAAACCACCCAGCGTAGGCCCGATCGCTGGACCCGTAATGCCTCCCAGCGACCACCAGCCCATGACTTTACCGCGTTCGTTAGCCGGAAAGACGGTTGTCAAAATCGCCATGGCGGTAGGGGAGAGCGAACCCCCGCCGAAGGCCTGAAAGGCTCGGGCCGTAATCAGCTCGGGCAGGGTATCGGAAAGGGCACAACCCAGCGAACCTAAAATGAATAACAGTAAACTTCCCAGATACAATTTGTAAAAACCAATGCGTAGCCGTAGCCAGTTGGTCAGAGGCATGAACATGCAAAAACCCAGCATGTAAATGGTAATGACCCATTCAATCTCATCGACGTTTACCCCAAACTCCCGACTCATGGTGGGTAAGGAGACATTCACAATACTACTGTCAATGCCTGCCATTAGCGTACCCAGCATCAAAGGGATAATCAGGGAAATAGTATTCTTCATAAATCGCTATACATTCATCCGGTAGTTGAAGTTAAATCCGAAAAAATCCTTCCACGATCAACTATAAAGCTTCAACTACAAACCAAATATCAAAAGCTTTTCTATTTTTGTAACACATCGTCCCTGATTTGAAACCTTCCCTGTGAACGTAACTACGCAATCTTCCTGGCGAAGCCTGTACCGGCTGACAGTCGCGAGATTTTTTCTCGGCCTGTTTACGGTAATGCTCGTCAATGGCGTAGTATTCCGGCACGGGCACCGACTGGCCGATGGACGGATTATTTCCCACGCTCACCCGTTCCGCTCGAAGACAAAAGGCCCATTCAGCCCAATTCCCATACCTCGCTGGAGTTGCTGTTACTGGATGCGGTGTCCAATCCCGTACTGGATCTGCCGAGTGTTGAATCGATTGATTTTCAGACTTGGGAAATTGCATTAAGTCCGGTTTTTACGCTTTTCTACCAGGGAATTACGCCGATTGGTGAATTCCTCTATTACTCCCTCCGAGGTCCACCCGCGGCCTAGCGTACTCATTTTCGGAATGATTGGCTACTCAGGCCTAATGTAGAGGTGTACCGGCTCCGCAGGAGATCGTATGTCTTTGCACGTCAATGTAGTCCGAAGATTTCTCCTTTCTTTCTTTTTGTATCCTAGCAGGTAGCGTCACGTGTAGTCCCCGTGCCTTGGGGTTATGCGTATGCCTGTATGGTCCATTTTTCCCGCAAAAACACTCGATGAAAAATATTTTCTTCTTCTTCTGCTTTCTGCTTTCAGGAAGCCTGTTTGCTCAGAATACCCTTTCCGGTAAAGTGATTCACCGGGAAGACAACGAAACCGTCGTGGGTGCAACGGTATACATTCCGGAATTACGCGTGGGAGCTACTTCCGACGTAAACGGTACCTACAAAATTTCCAATCTGCCCAAGGGTACCTTTACGGTGCAGGTCAGTTACGTTTCGCACCGGACGGTGATCGAAAAAGTGGCTGTGGATGGAGCAACGACCAAGGATTTTGTGATGGAAAACGCCGCTCAGTCGCTCGAAGAAGTGATTGTTTCGGGATCCTCCACGAAAACAGTAATCAAGGAAAGTCCCATTCCGATTGCGGCTATTACGCAGTTGCGGTTATTGCAGCAGTCTTCGACCAACCTGATCGATGCCGTGGCTAAACTACCCGGCATGTCGCAGGTATCGACCGGAGCGGGGCTGAGTAAACCCATCATTCGGGGACTGGGCTTCAACCGGGTGATCACCATGCACGACGGCGTTCGGCAGGAGGATAACCAGTGGGGGGAAGAACACAGCATCCAGATTGACGAGTATTCGATTGATCGCTACGAAATCATTCGGGGAGCTGGTTCGCTGATGTACGGTTCCGATGGGCTAGGAGGTGTAATGTCCGTATTGTCGCCGCGTCCGATTGAGGAAGGCAAAATGGTGGGTCGTATCCTGAGTAATTATCAGACGAACAATAACCTGTACGGAATCTCGGCTCAGATCGCGGGGAACAAAAACGGATTTGTCTGGCTGGCTCAGGCTTCGACCAAGTCCACCAAGAATTACCGCAATGCGTACGATGGTCGCGTATTCGCCTCCAACTTTACCGAGCCGATCAATTTCAACGGCTATTTTGGTTTGAATAAGAAGTGGGGCTATTCCCGTATTCACTTCCTGCGGACGTTCCAGAAGTACAACATCATCAACGGTACCCGTGATGCTATGGGCCGCTTCACTACCGCGAGTATTAATGCCAGCGGCGAGGAAGTAGACCGCCCGGTTACGGATAGCGAACTCAACAGTCGCGATTTCATTCCGTACAACTCGCAGAAGCTCATCAACGAAAAAGTTTCCTGGAATAACCTGGTCAATTTTGCCAATGGCTCATCGGCTACCGCCGTCGTGAGTATGGCCCGCAACCGCCGGAGCGAGTACGGAGATGTCACCCGACCCTGGGAGTCCCAACTGGACTTGTACCTCTATACCAATTACTACGACGTGCGGTACAACTTCGCGGCCAAGAATAACTGGGAGGTGAACGTCGGTACCAACGGGATGTTCCAGCGACTGGACAATCAGGGTTTTCAGGTACTGTATCCGAACTACAACCTCTTCGACAACGGCGTATTCCTGTTCGCCAAGAAGAGCTACGATCGGCTGAAACTTTCCGGTGGGGTGCGATATGACATTCGCTTACTCGACATCGGCAAACTGTACATTGACCCAGACGGTAATTTCCAGGTAACGCCGCAGGGTGCGGGCAGTGAGCGTTTTGCGGGCTTTGACAAAAACTACCAGAACGTATCGGCCAGCTTAGGCGGCGTGTATAACCTGACCGAAAAATTAGCCGTACGGGTGAATGGTTCGCGGGGTTTCCGGGCACCTACTGTACCCGAGCTTTCGTCGAACGGCATTCACGCCGGGACTTTCCGCTATGAAATCGGTAAGCTCGATGCCGTACCGGAAGTAGCCTATCAGGGCGATTTAGGGTTGACCTACGAAGACAAAAACTGGTACGTGGATCTGAGTGTCTTCCAGAACTCGATTCAAAACTACACGTACTCCGAACGGGTACAGAAACCCAATGGACAGGACACGCTGTACAACGGCAACGTGCCCATTTACCGTTACGCTCAGGGCAACGCCCGACTCCGGGGTATGGAAGGTACGGTAACGTTCAATCCGCAGGCGGCCCGCTGGTTTAGTATCACGCAGAGTTATTCAGCGGTATTTGGGGACAATCTCTCGGCCCGCGAAGCGGAAGCCAAGTACCTGCCGTTCATGCCCGCTCCCCGCTGGATTTCGCAGGTAAAACTGACAAAGGATCGGTACCGGGATTTTCTGCGGAACCTGTACCTGACCGTCGATCTGGAAGTAACGCAGAAGCAGAATCGCTTTCTGGCCGCTTATGGTACGGAAACCGCAACGCCAGGGTATCAGCTCGTGAATATCGGACTGGGCACGGACATTGTAACGAAGAACAAACGAACGCTGGCATCCTTCTACTTCTCGGCTAATAACGTTTTCGATGTAGCGTATCAGTCACACCAGAGCCGCCTGAAGTATCTGGAAGTAAATCCACGAACGGGCCGGGCCGGTGTCTTTAACATGGGCCGGAATTTGAGCTTTAAGTTGATTATTCCGTTTGAAGTGAAGATTTAGAAACAATCAGAAACGCAAAGAAGGACGAGCTTCGGCCCGTCCTTCTTTGCGTTTTACAGAAAAATCTATTAAGGCATAGGTACGATCCACGCCGTAGCCCAGGGTTTCTCCCCGTTTAGTGGGAAGGAATACCGGAAGCAGCAACTTCAATAGCCCAGGGTAAAACCTCGGGTACTAGTGTCTTTACAACGCAGCGTCCTTCTTCAAATCAGCAATCACTGTTTCCGGGCTTTCCGCGGAAAAACAAAGTTTCCGGCAACGAGCACATTGGCTCCGTGCTCCACCAGCTTCCGGGCATTTCCGGCGTTCACCCCGCCATCCACTTCAATAAGTAATTGAGGGTTAAGCGTATAGCGTAATTCCGACAAACGGTTGATTTTTTCGTACGTCCGTTGGATAAATTTCTGTCCACCAAAACCCGGATTCACGGACATAATCAGCACCAGGTCCAGCTCTTCCAGAATATCCTCCAGCAGGAAAACGGGCGTATGCGGATTAAGAGCCACGCCCGCCTGACAACCCGCATCTTTAATCTGCTGAATGGTACGGTGCAGGTGCGTACAGGCTTCGTAGTGAACCGTAATCCGGTCAGCTCCGGCTTTCTGAAACGTTTCAATGTAACGCTCGGGTTGCGTAATCATCAGGTGAACGTCGAGGGGTTTCTGGGCGTAACGTTTGACGGCTTCGACCACGGGAAAACCAAAGGAAATATTGGGGACAAAGACCCCATCCATGACGTCCACGTGAATCCAGTCGGCTTCGGAGCGGTTGAGCATTTCGATTTCACGTTGCAGGTTCGCAAAATCAGAGGCAAGTATCGAAGGAGCGATTAAAGGCGTTTTCATTCTGCAAAGGTAAATTTGTATGCGAAAGTTTTAGACCTTTGTATAAAATCAGTTTCCAGTGGGTAAAGACTGCGTTTAGGGTAGATAAAACCGTCACGCGTCGCACTGAAAACGGTCCCTTAGTAACCGTACGCATGACTCCTCAGCAACGAATTGACGAACTCACCGAACGTCTTCAGTATTTAAATAACCGATATTATCAGGACGCCGTTTCTGAAGTATCTGATTTTGAGTTCGACGCCCTTCTGCGGGAGTTGACCCAGCTCGAATTAGAGTACCCGCAGTTCAAGCACAAAGGCTCGCCCACGCAGAACGTCGGGGGTACTGTTTCCAAAGAATTTGCAACCGTGTTTCACCGGTACCCGATGCTGTCGCTGTCGAATACGTACAACGAACAGGAAATTCTGGACTGGGAAGAACGCATTCGTAAAATCATTCCTGAAGAAGAACTTGAATTCATCTGCGAACAGAAATTCGATGGGATTTCGCTGTCCATCCGCTACGAAAACGGGCTGCTGACCACGGGCGTAACTCGGGGTGATGGGACGCGGGGGGATGACATTACCAACAACGTACGAACCCTGCGAACCCTGCCGCACCACATCGAAGCCGAAGATTTGCCGCCGATTTTTGAAGTACGTGGCGAAGGCTTCATGCCGCTGCTTTCGTTCAATAAGCTCAATCAGGAACGCGTAGACATTGGCGAAGAACCGCTGATGAATCCCCGAAACGCCGCTGCTGGAACCTTCAAATTACAGGATTCTGCGGAAGTGGCCCGTCGTCGACTGGATTGTTACCTGTATACCTTTCTGGCCGATACGGAAATTTTCAGTACGCACGAAGAGAGCTTACTGGCCCTGCAACGCTGGGGATTCAACGTGTCGCAAACCTGGCGAAAATGCTCCTCGATTCAGGAAGTACTGGACTACATCAACGAATGGGAAACCAAGCGTTTTGATCTGCCGCTCAATACCGATGGGATTGTCATCAAAGTGAATTCCTTCGCTCAACAGCGGGAATTAGGGTACACGTCCAAGTCGCCGCGTTGGGCCATTGCTTACAAGTTTAAAGCTCAGTCGGTTGAAACCACTCTGCGGTCGATCAGCTATCAGGTGGGGCGTACCGGAGCCGTTACGCCCGTGGCCAATCTCTCGCCCGTACTGCTGGCTGGTACCATCGTAAAGCGGGCCAGTTTGCACAATGCCAACGAAATTGAACGATTGGGACTGCGTTTAGGCGATCACGTGTACGTAGAAAAAGGGGGAGAAATTATTCCCAAGATTACGGGTGTCAACCTGGAGAAACGGCCCCTGATTTCGGAGGTCATTCACTACCCGACCACCTGTCCGGCCTGTGGCTCGACGCTGATTCAGCGGGAGGGCGAAGTAGCCCGTTTGTGCCCGAATGAAAAAGGCTGCCCCCCGCAGATTCGGGCCCGTCTGGAGCATTTTATCCAGCGGAAAGCCATGAATATGGATAGCTTGGGCGAAGGAAAAATAGAATTGTTATACGAAAAAGGACTGGTACGAACCGCCGCCGATTTTTATGCGTTGACCTACGAGCAACTCTTCGGGCTGGAAAAAACGATCACCGATCCTGATACGGGCAAAAGCAAGAAAATTGGTTTCCGGGAAAAAACGACGCAGGCTATTCTGAATGCCATCGACGTTTCCAAAACCGTACCCTTCGAACGCGTCTTATTTGCCCTGGGCATCCGCTATGTGGGCGAAACGGTGGCTCAGAAGCTGGCCCGGTATTTCAAAACCATTGAGGCAATCGAGAAAGCCAGTGCCGAAGAACTGGTAAACGTCCCCGAAATTGGCGGACGTATCGCTCAAAGTGTTGTAGAATTTTTCCAGGAAGAAGATAACCGTATTTTTGTAGAACGGCTGAAAGCAGCGGGGTTACAGATGAGCGTAGGTCAGGAAGCCATTGTTGAACAATTGAGCGATAAACTGGCCGGAAAGACGTTTCTGTACACTGGAACGTTCGAGAATTTCGAGCGGGAAGCCCTCGAACACCTCATCGAAGCCCACAGCGGTAAATTGCTCAGTGGGGTATCGGGTAAATTAAATTACCTCATCGTGGGGGAAAAACCCGGAGCTTCCAAGGTCGAAAAAGCCAAGAAGCTCAACGTAACGATGATTAGCGAAGAAGAATTTTTGAAATTAATAGTTTAGTTGATCGGGGACGGATACATAGGCAGACCTGACCCCATTACCATCCAGTATGAAAAAATTTCACGGCGTTGGAGTCGCCCTAGTTACTCCCTTTCACGAAGACGGCTCCATCGACTGGACGGGTCTGGAACGTATGCTGCAACACGTCACCGATGGGGGTGTTGATTACCTGGTGATCCAGGGAACTACCGGCGAGTCAGCCACGATGACCCAAGCCGAAAAAGCGGAGGTACTTCAGTTTGTCAAGGAAAAAAATGCGGGCAAACTTCCCATCGTCTACGGAATCGGTGGTAACGTCACTTCCAAGGTTGTTGAAGAAATTGCTAAAACGGACCTGACGGGCGTCGATGCCATTCTGTCGGTTTGTCCGTACTACAATAAGCCCGGTAAACGGGGCGTCATTGCTCACTACACGGCGGTGGCCGATGCTTCTCCCGTTCCCGTAATCATGTACAACATTCCCGGTCGTACGGGCATCAACATGACGAGTGCAACGGTGATCGAGCTGGCTCAGCACCCGAATATCATCGGGGTGAAAGAAGCGTCCTGCATCATCGAGCAATGCATGGAAATCTTCCGCGATATGCCCGAAGACTTTCTGCTCATCTCGGGCGATGACGTACAGGCCGTACCCATTATCAGCATCGGTGGCGTAGGTGTAATGTCGGTGATTGCCAATGCTTTCCCGAATAAATTCACTGGAATGGTTCACGCGGCTCTCAACGGCGATTTTGTTACGGCCCGTAAAACACTCGGTTCGTTCCTGGACATTGATCCATTGCTGTACGAAGAAGGAAATCCGGTCGGCGTGAAAGGGATTCTCGAATCCCTGGGACTGATTTCTTCCGATGTACGCTTACCCTTAATGAAAACCTCCGAAGAATTAAAAGAACGCCAACGTTCGGTGATTCAAAAGGATAAACTAGTTTAGTTGGCAGTTTTCGGTTTGCAGTTTTCAGTGGGGAATTCCCGGTAGGAACTGCAAGCCAGAAACTGTAAACTTAAAACCGACAACTGAAAACTCTAATGTTCGTACACGTCGTTAATTTTTTCCTGAAAGCGGATATTTCTGCAGAAGATCGTTTAAAATTTGAACAGGGCGTATCTTCCCTGGGTCAGGTCGAAGGCCTGGAGCTGTTTAATGTCGGCAAACCGGCTTCTACGGATCGTCCCGTCATTGATCGCTCATACGATTACTGCCTCCTGACCGTTTTTAAAGATATGGCGGGCCACGATGTGTATCAGGTAGACCCGATTCACCTGAAATTCGTGGAAGACTGCAAGCAATACTGGGATCGGGTAGTGATCTATGATTCAGAAACGATTTAATCGAACCCTCGGCCTACGCGTGCTGGGCTTTGGGATACTGGCCTGGACGGTAACGTCGTGTTTTATGCCTTCGGTACCCATTTCACGTGACCGGAAGTATGACCTGGATGTATACTGGGAAAACCAGGAAAAACCGGATCGCCCTTTTCAGGTAATTGATCAGGTAAGTATCCACGAAGAAATGCCTTTAACGGATGCTCAGCGGACGACTAAAGGCCCTATGACGCAACGCGGTAATGACGCCCGGCAAAAAGACCGGCTGACTCAGATGCTCGTGAAAAAAGCCGAAGATATGGGTGCCAATGCCGTCATTGACGTGAAGTATCAGTACTATACCTCGACGACTTCCAACGGTTACATTATGGAAGGAACGGCGGTATTGTATCGAGGAAATTAGAAGGTTTGAATGAGTTTGAGGTTTCAGGTTTGATGGATTGCAAATGCGACCGTCAAAACTGAAACCTCAATGGTTTGTTAGGGGAAAACGGACGGATTTTGGTGGCTTCTTCCCCGTATTGCATACGGGGCTATATATTGTTAAACCCCTCCGGGGTTGGGAAGTAGTTGAAAAAGAGGGAGGCAACTGGTGCAGGTTTCTAAGCCTGTACCCACCATTTAGCAGTTTCCAACTGCCACTTTCCATTCCAAGTTTATTTTAAAGTTCGATGCCGTTAGCGGGGCGGGTTGTCCGTAGCATTTGCTACGGAC